>JAGOHT010000164.1 GCA_017996055.1 Alphaproteobacteria bacterium | reverse complement strand
ACCTTAGCAGAAGGGGCTTCCTCATCGGGTTCTTCTGGATATATATCCTGCCCCTGGACATAGAGGATGCGACCATCACTTAACTCCAGGAAATACCCGATGCCTTCGTCTTCAGATTCAGGCAGTTCGAGCGCCTGAGTCACGGCATATTCCGCAGTCATGGCTTGGCCGCCAGCTAAATCAGCGCGGGCAAGATTTTGTTTTGGCGCAAGCTTACGTCCAAAACTACGCGCTGAGATGAGAGCCGGTATCAAGCATACCGTCGTTAAAAGCAACGCTATCAGTAAGACCACGAATTTATATTGTCCGGCATTCTCGATGTCGATGACTGGGGCAACCCACTTCCATAGCGTATGTAACAACACGAAGAGAAGGCTGCCAAAGAAAAGGCCGCCGAATAACATACCCTTGGCGACTTCCAAGCCGAATGGTCGGCCTTGCGCACGCAACAGGGCACGTTCATCCTTAGTGAGCGGGCGCTGTAGCGACATCGTCTTTACTCCAACCGGAACGCTGCATTGACCAGTGTGCGCGTATAATCCTGCTGCGGTGTTGAAAAGATTTGTTCAGCGGTTCCCGCTTCAACCATTTTGCCATCCTTCAGAACAATAACATGATGCGCGAGGGCGCGGACAACCCGCAAATCGTGGCTAATAAAAAGATAGCCAAGCCCATGCTTGCGCTGCAAGTCGCGCAGCAGGTCAACGATTTGCACCTGCACAGACATATCCAGTGCAGATGTCGGTTCGTCAAGCACAACAAATTTCGGATTTAAAATCATCGCTCGCGCGATGGCGATGCGCTGGCGCTGACCGCCTGAAAATTCATGCGGATACCGGCTTTCCAGTGCCGGATCGAGCCCGACTTCTTCAAGCAGGGCGGCGACGCGCGCTTTGCGCTCGGCGCTGGTGCCGATGCCGTGGATTTGCAAGCCTTCGGCGATGATGGCGCCGACGGTCAGACGTGGACTCAGACTGCCATAGGGGTCTTGAAAGACAATCTGCATGGTGCGGCGGGCGGCGCGCAAAGCGTCCGGCGCGAGCGTGGCGAGATCATTACCGAGGAAACTGACCTTGCCCTGCATGACTTTGCTTTGTCCTTGCAGCAGACGCAGCAGCGCAAAGCCGAGGGTGCTTTTGCCAGAACCGGATTCGCCAACGATGCCGACGGTTTCGCCTGCACGCAGCTTGAGCGAAACACCATCAACCGCTTTGACGTAACCAGCGGTGCGACGCAGGACGCCGCGCTTGATGGGGAAATGCACCTTCACATCGTCAGCACGCAAGATTTCTTCCGCACCTGGCGGCAAAGCCGTCGCTAAACCCTTGGGTTCTGCCGCCAGCAGCTGTTGCGTATAACTATGCTGTGGCACCGTGAAAAGCGCTTCAGTCGTATTTGCCTCGACAATCACGCCCTTTTGCATGACGCAGACTTTTTGCGCCATTTTACGGACGATGCCGAGATCATGGGTAATGAGCAGCATCGCCATGCCGGATTGCTGCTGCAGGTCGCGCAGCAGGTGCAGGATTTTAGCTTGCACGGTAACGTCAAGCGCTGTCGTGGGTTCGTCGGCAATCAGAATATCGGGCTCATTCGCGAGCGCCATCGCAATCATCACGCGCTGACGCTGCCCGCCGGAAAGCTCATGCGGATAAGCGCTCAGCCGCTCGCTGGCTTGCTGGATCCCAACTTTTTCCAGGAGCTGCAGCACGCGGGCATTGGCGGCTTCCGGCGTCAACTTCTTATGGAGCAATAGGACTTCGGCAATTTGCCGCGATACCGTCTGCAGCGGGTTGAGCGCGGTCATCGGTTCCTGAAAAATCATCGCGACGCGATTGCCGCGAATAGTGCGTAGCAAGCCGTCATCCGCGCCGCAGAGTTCTTTGTCAGAAAATTTGATGCTGCTGCTCTGGCCATGCACTGCGTTTGGGTAGGGCAGGAGCTGAAGGATGGAAAGGGCGGTCACCGATTTGCCGGACCCGGACTCGCCGACTAGCGCCAGCGTTTCGCCTTTTTCAAGGCTGAACGACACATCGCGCACGGCGCTGATGCGGTTCTTGCCGCTGACAAAATCGACCGAAAGATTGGTAACATCAAGCAAAGCCATGCCTAGCCACCCCGTCGTCCGCTGCGGCGCGGGTCGAAGGCATCGCGCACGGCCTCAAAAATAAAGACCAGCATACAGAGTAAACCAGCAATGGTCGTAAAAGCGGTGAAGCCAAGCCAAGGCGCTTGCAGGTTGTTCTTGCCCTGATTGAGCAGCTCACCGAGCGATGGCGAGCCGGGTGGCATACCGAGCCCCATATAATCGAGGCTCGCCAGCAAATTCACCGAGCTGCTGAGGATAAAGGGCAAATAGGTCAGAGTCGCGACCAGTGCATTGGGCAGAATGTGGCGCACCATGATGGTCAGGTTGGTTGCGCCTAGCGCGCGAGCGGCGCGTACATAATCAAAATTGCGGGCGCGCAAAAATTCGGCGCGCACCACGCCGACCAGCTTGAGCCAGGAAAAGAGCAGCATGAGGAAGAGTAGCGACCAGAAATCCGGCTGAATCATGCTGGACAGGATGATGAGCAAGTAAAGCATCGGCATCCCGTGCCAGATTTCGATGAAGCGCTGCATGACAAGGTCAATGAGGCCGCCGAAATAGCCCTGCACCGCCCCCGCCATGATGCCGATGATGGATGAGAGCAGTGTGAGGATAAGGCCGAAGAGCACGGAAATACGGAATCCATAAATCATCCGCGCCAGCACATCGCGCCCTTGGTCATCGGTGCCGAGCAGATTTTCCGCCGAGGGTGGGGCAGGGGCAGGCACCTGAAGGTTATAATTGATGGTGTCATAGCTGTAACGAATGGGCGGCCAGAGCATCCAGCCTTTGGCCGCGATTTTTTCAGCGAGATAAGCTTCGCGGTAATTGGCGCGGGTTTCAAACTCTCCGCCGAAATCTTTTTCCGTGTAATTGACTAGAACCGGAAAATACAAGCGTTGCTCAAATGAAACGAGTAAGGGGCGGTCATTGGCGACAAATTCTGCGCCAAGGGTCAGAACGAACAAGACGCCGAAAATCCAAAGCGAGACAAAACCGCGCCTGTTAGCCTTAAAGCGCTCCCAACGCGCGCGTTGTATGGGCGACAGCATTTCAGTTGCCCCGCTGCTCGAAATCAATACGCGGGTCAACGAGCATATAGACAATGTCGCCGATGATATTGGTGATGAGACCGAGGAGGGTGAAGAAATAAAGCGTGCCGAACATAACCGGATAATTGCGGTTGATAGCCGCTTCAAAGCCAAGCAACCCAAGTCCATCGAGCGAGAAAATTACTTCAATGAGCAGCGAACTGGTGAAAAGCACGCTGATGAAAGCGGCTGGAAAGCCCGCGATGACGATGAGCATGGCGTTGCGGAAAACATGACCATAAAGCACGCGTTGCTCGCCTAAGCCCTTGGCGCGCGCTGTTGTGACATACTGCTTGCTGATTTCATCAAGGAACGAGTTTTTCGTCAGCAGGGTCAGCGAAGCAAAGCCGCTGATGACCATCGCGGCGATAGGCAAACACATATGCCAGAAATAGTCGCCGATTTGCTGTAGCGGCGGCAGGTCTTTCCAATTTTCTGACACCAGACCGCGCAGGGGAAACCAGTCATAATAGCGGCCACCGGCAAAGAGCACGATGAGCAGAATCGCGAAGAGGAATTCCGGAATGGCATAGGCGAAAACGATGATGCCGCTGCTCCAGGTATCGAAGGCGGTGCCTTCTTTGACCGCTTTGCGAATGCCGAGCGGTATGGCGATGAGATAGACGAGTAGCGTCGTCCATAGCCCGAGCGAAATTGATACCGGCATTTTGCTCAAGACCAAATCGGTGACCTTTGCATCCTGATAAAAGGATTTGCCGAAATCGAAACGCAGATATTGACCAAGCATCTTTAGAAAACGTTCATGCAGTGGCTTATCGAAGCCAAACTGCTTCTCTAGTTCGGCAATCAGGGCAGGATCAACCCCACGCGCACCGGGGTAGCGGCTGTCTGCAGCGCTCACCGTGCTGCCGGGGACTGCATTGCCACCATGCTGAACCAAGTCGCCACCGCCGCCGCTAAAGCGTGCCGTTGGGTCCGTGGCGTTGCCATGCAGCTGGGCGATAACCTGCTCGACCGGCCCGCCGGGCGCGGCCTGAACGATTAAGAAGTTCAACAGCATAATCCCAAAAAGTGTTGGGATGATGAGGAGCAGACGGCGGATAACGTATGACAACATCTATGGTTAAACCGGTGGCTGCGACAAAAGTGTCATAGGGCAGATGAATAAGAAATGCTACGTAGGCTGAAGCTTCGTCAAAGAGAATATTGCAGGACTATAGATAAGGGAAGATTGTATGTCGGTGGCTGCCATGAATAGAACGAGTCTCACCGAGGAACACAAGCGCCATATTTCCAGCTTTACGCCCAAGTTGGTGACGCTGCTGCGCCAAGGTTATAAAGCCAAAGATTTTCAGCGCGATGCCCTCGCGGGGCTTACAGTGGCGATTGTGGCGTTGCCGCTATCGATGGCGCTCGCTATTGCTTCTGGCACCACGCCTGACAAGGGGCTGACGACGGCGATTGTCGCGGGGTTTATCATATCCCTGCTTGGTGGCAGCCGGGTGCAAATCGGTGGGCCGACAGGCGCGTTTGTCGTTCTGGTCTTCGCGACGATTCAAAAGTTTGGCTATGATGGGCTCGTGCAG
>JAGOHT010000163.1 GCA_017996055.1 Alphaproteobacteria bacterium | reverse complement strand
GTCATAACACTACGCCCACTTGACAAGGGCACCTATAAATTCTTCGGCGAGTTCCATGAAGAGACCGCCCAGGGATACATCATCGCCGAATAAACGGAAGAGATTATCATGACCAGTCTTTTAACTGTGCGTTCCACGCTAGCTGTTGCATTGCTGTTCTCCTGCCCGGCATTTGCCGCGCCGACCATCAAGTCGCCGATTGTGACAAAGGGCGAATATGAGATTGAGATTAGCGCCGATGGCACCAGCGATGCTGATAGCACCAAAGACGGCGCACATGGGCTAACCCTAGAATTTGGCTATGGCGTGACCAATCATTGGTTTACCGAGTTTGAAACCGAGTGGAGCAACGGCTCTGGCGAACGTTTCCGTCATGAAGCCGTCGCCTGGGAAAATACATTTCAAATTCTCCCACAGGGCGAATATCTCATCGATCTCGGCTTCTTTGCCGAGTATGAATTCGGCACACGCCCGCACAGTGCCGACGAAATTAAATTCGGGCCTATCTTTCAAAGCACCATCGGCAATTTTCGTGTGACTACCAACCCCTTCATGAGCGTTGAAGTCGGCGCGCATAGCGAGGCCGCTCCAGAATTCAGCTATGGTGTCCGCGCGGAATATCTGTGGAAGCAGGCTTTTAATCCTGGCGTCGAGTTTTACGGTAAGATGGGCGAAATCGCCGATGGTCCGCGCCTTAGCGAACAAAACCACAGCCTTGGTCCCGTCGCGACCGGCAGCGTCTCGCTCCACAGGCTGGGGCTTCCAGGCAAGCTTGGCTATGAAGCTGGGGTGCTCTTTGGAGTGACCGATGCCGCGCCAGCGCGCACATTTAAAGGCAAGTTGGAATACGAATTTACTTTTAATTAGTCCAAACGCAATCAACGATTGCGGAAGGCGATATATTCGTCGAAGTAATAAAGCACGTTCTCGTAAATCGTCTTTTTAAAAGTGACGGCGCGGTTGATGACATCTTGTGGTGCACACCAGGCATAGTCAGAAAATTCTGGCTCTTGACCGCGCTCGGCATGGTGGATGTTGATGTCGCCATCATCGCCGACAAAACGTAGCAAGAACCAATATTGTGTTTGGCCGCGATAACGCCCGCCATAGACTTCGCTGCGCACCGCATCTGGGAAATCATAAGTCATAGGACGCGGATAGGTCGCGATAAGTTCGGCACGCGAAGTGCCAACTTCTTCGCTCAGTTCACGCCATAGCGCTTCTGTTGGACTCTCGCCGGAGTCGATACCGCCTTGTGGCAACTGCCAGCCGTCATCCGATCCCGATTTATCCGAGCGTTTGCCAAGAAAAACTTTGCCCGCTTGATTGACCAGCACAAAGCCGACATTCATGCGATAGGGTAAAACGCCTGCCATGGGAGTGTCTGCCGGTTTATTACGGATAAGACCAAAGACCATCTTCTTGTTCTCCCCACTTCTAATCCGCGCTGTTCAGCACTCTACACCAAATAATGCCCTAAGCCTTACCGATAACGCTGCGCAAGTCGCTTATTGCGGCGTATTCCTCCGTGATCGAAAATCTCCGACGACAATCCTGCCCTCTGGCACTCGCGGCCCTAGATTCGTCAACGCAGGCGCCATCAAACGTAGTGCTTCGGCATAGACCGGCGCTTTGACAGCCGTGGCGTTGGCGATAATTTCCGTGGCAGGAAACCAGCCGTAGCTCGAGAAGGCTGGTTTGGTATCGCCATCTTCCTTCCGCGTGATATCGATCTTCCCACCAACATAGCGCAGCAATACCGGCGTCAGCATCTGACCACGATATTTGTCATTCCCGTCACGGTCAAAATCAAATTTAATTGGTGTCGCCCCTACCGAAATGAGATCGGCCCGAACTTTCGGCCCGGCTTCCTCACTCAGCTCACGAAACGCCGCCTCTTCCACCGTTTCCTGCCGGCGAAGATGGTTCCCGATAAAGAAGGATTTGATGCCGCCCTGCGGCATCTGCCACAGCTTGCCGTCTTGTGGAATATCCGTGCGCTCTCCCGCGAATATTTCGCGCTGGCTATTAACCAAAATTAGCAAAACTCCGCGTCGAAAAGGAGGCTTACCATCCCCTGGATCGAAAACTGCCGTGCGCTCGACCTCTTGCATCGTGACCGGCTAACGTAAAACTGCAGTAAAAGGCGCTATCACTATACCAGAATTTGGTAATCCCGGCAACCAATGGTTTAACCGGTCAACGGCTAACGGCGTTGCATTGACGAGAATAATGGCCTGACCGGTTTTTTTTGCAGAAAACTCAGCCTGCGCAAGCACTTGGTCAATCGCCACTTCCGAAAGGTCGCTCGTCACCCGGAAATCCGCCGCAGCGACTGGGAGATGGAGCATGGCCGCTTTTTCCATCAGCGCATTCCGTTCGGTAATCCGCGTATCGAGCAAAGCCAGACCGCGTTTGGCCACTTCGTCTAACATAACTTGCATCGCCTTTGGGACGCTGAGAAAGCGTGTGCCCGTCAAGGTTAAGACGCCGACATAACCTGTGCCCTGCTGGAGGAAGGACTGAAACCGGCGCAGGTTCTCCTTAGGCGCTACATTCGTGAGCAACGTATCGGGGCCAGGGTCGCTATTGGGATAATCAAAAGGCTCCGCCGGTATCGCCAGCAGCGTTTCATGGCCATTCTGCCGCGCGCGCACGAGGTTATCATCGCGACCAGCCCAGGCGGCATCAAATGCCAGGGTAATGCTTCCAGGTAAACGTTCAATCGCTGCATTGGCGATAGTTCGGTCAGCGCCTAACCCTGCCACCACAACAACAATATGCGGTTGGTTCTGCTTGGCATAGGGACGCGCATAGACCTGCCAAGGGCGACGCCCGTCATCGGCGATAGCTGGCAGAATCCCTTCCGGTGTGCGCTCTGCCACGGCCATGTCAGGCGCCGGCGGCAACTTAACATTTTCCGCAATGGCTTGGTGCGTGGCTGCGGCAATAAGCTGCGTATTTGGGGTGGGGGCAGCGTCATCAATTTCTCGATCATCGACGTTCTGCCTGTTGATATTTTGTATGTCGATTTGCTGGGTTGCGATTTCTTCCGGTTGCGGCATTTGCCGCGCTGCTTTCGCTGAGTCTTCAGCCTCTCGCAACGCCTGTTCTGATTCATGCCGCGACCGGACACTGTAACGCTCATCAACCTGTTGCGGTACAGGAATGATGGACAGCGTTACGACAGCAAAGAACAACGCCGTCATAACGATGACGGTGAAAGTCGGCAGGCGAGATTGCAGCGCGCCCGCCATAAGCATCACGGCAGTTTGCTTTTGTGGTTGTAGAGAATGATGCCACGCAAGAGGTCAACCGCATGCGCCAACTGATTGTCATAAGGCTCGGCCTTTTTGTCTGCTGCCTTAGGCTCTTTCGCATCCTTGCCGTCTTTACTATCCTCAGACTTCTCGCCCTTGTCTTCCTTGTCGGCCGGCTTGTCCTCGGTGGGTGCGGGAGCAACCTTCTTGTCTTTATCGCCGTTCGGGTTCGCAAGCGCGCCCTTCATATCAGCTTCGCTAATGCCCTTTGGCGGTGCAACTTCTTCCAGCTTCGCCGCATTCACAATGATGTCAGGCTCGATACCCAATTTCTGAATGGAACGTCCCAATGGCGTATAATAGAGTGCTGTGGTCAGCTTCATCGCGCCAGCTCCCGGAATGGGAATAACCGTCTGGACCGAGCCTTTGCCGTAGCTCTTGGTGCCAACAAGAATGGCACGATGATAATCTTGTAAGGCACCGGCGACGATTTCGGACGCCGAGGCCGATCCCGTATTAATGAGCACGACAATCGGTTTGCCGCCAGCCTTATCGCCGCTTTTGCTTTTGTAGCTCTGGTTATCCTCGCTATGACGGCCGCGCGTCGAAACGATCTCCGACCCCGTTGGCAAGAATGTGCCCGCGACGGAAACCGCCTGTTCCAGCAACCCGCCCGGATTATTCCGCAAATCGACGACATACCCTGTTAGCTTGTCGCCCATCTTTTTGTTCAATTCTTCAAGCGCCTTGTTCAGACCGGTTTGCGTCTGCTCGTTAAAGGTCGTAACGCGGATATAGCCGATATCCTCGCCCTCTGGATGGAAGCGTACCGATTGCACCCGAATGACCGCGCGGGTCAAAGTGACATCGAAGGGCTGCCCACTGAGGCCGCCACGCCGCACCGTAATCGTCACCTTACTGCCAGGTGCGCCACGCATACTCTCGACCGCCTCTTGCAGCGTCATTTCTGCCACCAGCTTGCTATCGATGTGGGTAATGAAATCGCCGGATTGCAGTCCGGCATTCGCCGCCGGTGTGCCGTCAATCGGCGAGACAACCTTCACCAGGCTGTTCTCCATGGTGACTTCAAGCCCTAGCCCGCCAAACTCCCCCTTGGTGCCGGTTTGCAGTTCGGCAAAGCTTTTACGATTCAGAAAGGCCGAATGCGGATCGAGCGACGACAACATACCGTTGATTGATGATTCTATCAGCTTTTCATCGCCGACTTCTTCGACATAATCAGCGCGCACCCGTTCCAGAACGTCGGCGAACAGACTGAGTTGTTTGAACGTATCGCTTTCAGGCGAATCGACGCCTTTGGTCACAGCGCCTTTCGCCGGCGCGTCAGAACCGCCCTTCGCCACTGTGGCCTGCTCGGCACAAGCTGGCAGCGCCAACAGAACAACAAAGAGAAGCGACGACGAAAAAGCGCGGAGGAACATCGGGTTATCCTGAAAAGGAAGTCGGCGGGCGTATGAAAGCCTGTTTA
>JAGOHT010000162.1 GCA_017996055.1 Alphaproteobacteria bacterium | reverse complement strand
TGCGTAAGCCGCTTTGGCAAAATCGTAGAAATTAGCGATGAGGCCCTTCTGATGGCCCTTCTGTCGGCTTAGGCAAAGCGGTAAGCTGTTATTGAGGCCGCGGAGCTTCGGCAGCTGCAGGAATTTTATTTGCGGCAATGTCGATGCTAGAAAATCCGGCAACAGGCCGACGCCTTGCCCTGCAGCAATTGGTAGGACCAGCCCGAATAGAGCCGGATTACGTTCGACGATTGTGACTTGTTTTAAACCGGTTCGCGCAAGGAACTGCAGTGTAAAATCATGCCACGCCTTATTATATTGCGCGCCAACTGTGTACCAGGTTTCATCGGCGAGCAAAGGCAGCGACGCGAGCAGCAAGCTTTTGGCCTTACTCACCAGCGTATGATGCGGCGCGATGGCGAGGCAAAAGCTATAGTGACCAATTAATGTTGTCGTCAGTTGTGGTGAGGATTTGCCATCCCACGGCCAATGCAGCGCGAGATCAATTTCCTCCGCTAACAGAGCCGCCTGTTGCTGCGTTGAGGACATCATCTGCGGCTCAATACGCACCTCCGGAAATTTGGCCGCAAATCCTTGCAGCAGCGAGAGCACTTGCGGGTTGTGCGGCGCGGTATTCATCATGCCGATACGCAGAAAGCCGGTCGCACCCTGCCCAATGCGGTGAATGTGCCGCAAGGTCTGCTGCATCATCACCAGCAGCGTCTTGGCCTCCGGCAAAAAGGCGCGTCCAGCTTCGCTCAACAAAATCCGACGCCCCTCGCGCACGAATAGCAAGGTTCCGAGGCGATGCTCCAGGTCTTTTATTTGCTGGCTTAATGGCGGTTGCGCGATACCAAGCAGCACCGCTGCTTTGCTGAAACTGCCCTGCTCAGCGACGGCGACGAAGTAACGGAGATGGCGCATCTCGATGTTGTTTATATATTTCATATATAGATACATAACATACGATATATTATAAATACATGTGGAATTGCGGCACGCTCCTGAAACACAGGGATTACGGAGCCGTAACATGAAAGTGAAGCGCAATACCCATCAGGCTTTTATCGCCGCAGTATCCGAAGCCTGTTCTGCCAAAGACTTAGCGTTCGATCTGCGTCGGACAAAATCCGGCTACATTGTCCGCGCTGGCAACGCGTGGCTGACCTGGCATCGCTCCCAATCGCCGTGGCATTGCAAGAACATACGCCGTTTGGGGCTTGATGCGGTCCTCACCCCAAGACAGCCATGAACCAGCTTTTTCTCAACCTGCTGCCGGTTCTGGCAGCCTGCCTGGCGGGTTGGGTACTTGGAAAACGCCAGAGTCTTGATATCCGCACGCTTGGCACCATCGTTATCTACGCGATTGCGCCCGTCGTGAATTTCGATGCTGTGCTCAAGGCACCGATGGCAGGTGCGATGCTAGCCCTGCCTATCGCGACCTTCATCATTGGTAGTGCCAACAGTCTGTTCAGTTATGCTTTGGCGCGTCGTTGCATATCACAGAATGAACAGGTGCTCTTCGTCGCATCAGCCGCCAGCTCGGCTAATACACTCTATTATGGTTTGGGACTGGCACTCGCTGTGTTGCCTGGCGCCATGATTTCCGCTTTCTGTGTTGCAGCAATCGGCCTATCGGTTTCTGAGTCAATCTTTGGCTATTATTTCCTCGCGCGAAATAATTTCTCCTGGCGCTCTGCCGTGCAACGCGTAGTGCGTTTGCCTGTGCTTTCCGCTGTGACGCTCGCCCTGCTCTGCAAGTTGACTTTTCCGACTGAAGGAGTGATAGCCACGCTCGCCCCCCTAGCGGGCTATTGCCGGGGCGCGCTCATCCTCCTCGGTTCAATGATTTTAGGTGTCGCGCTTGGTCAGAACCAACGGTTTAAGCTTCATCCGCGCTTAGCCCTGCTCATTCTCCTGACGCGTCACCTGCTTTTCGCCTTGCTGGTCATCACATTGCTATTACTCGACAACTACTTCACGCGGCTCATTCCAGAGACCTACCATACTATCTTTTTACTTTTCGCTTTGATGCCCATCGCCAATAACAGCCTGACCTTTGCCGCGACCCTCGGACTGGCGACAGAGGCCATCAGCAGCACGATTATTGTCAGTAATGCCGTAGCGATAATCCTGGCAAGTGCTGCAGTTTATACCGGATTTAACTGAACCGTAACGTTTGCAGCACGCAAGTAAGCATTCGGTAACCTCCTTTGGGTACATTAGCGCTGTCCTCTGTTCTCACCTCCGGAACGAACCCCCATGCCACTTGTGCCTGAAGAGTTGCTCGAATATTGGTTTCGCGAGGTTGGCGTGGCTCGGTGGTTCAAGCCCGATGCCACCATCGACGCCAAATTAAGTGAGCGCTATCTTGAAATGCACGAACGTGCTGTGAATGGCGCCCTTTCTGATTGGGAAGCAAACCCGACCGGTATGCTTGGTCTGATGCTGTTGCTTGACCAGTTTCCGCGCAGAATGTTCCGTGGTACCCCGCGCGCTTTTGCGACCGACGAACTGGCGCTTGATTTGGCGCGTACCGCCATCATCAAACATTTCGATGACCGTATCGATACGTCTTATAAGCTGTGTTTTTATCTGCCTTTTGCGCACTCAGAAAATATGGGCGATCAGCGCCTGTCGCTTTTCTACATCCGCGAGCGCACCAAGAATGGCGACTGGCTCGATTATGCCGAGAGTTGCTACAATACCATTCAGACTTTTGACCGTTTTCCGGATCGTAATAAAATATTAGGTCGTGCTTCAACAAAGGCTGAAGAAGATTTCCTTACACAAAAGCGGCTTGCTGAGGCAAGTTGACTTTTTTGCCTGCCTCCGTCTAATCTCAGTCGCATAGTCGCTGAGCCTTGCTCGGCCACCCGCGGCATTTGAGGGCAGCTTGCACCGCGTGACCAAGGCTAAAGAGCGACAGGTCAATCCCTGCGTCCCTCGTAAGCTACTGAGGTACGTACTATGCCAATTATCGTCCCCGACAATCTACCAGCGCTTGAACAACTTGAAAAAGACGGTGTGGGCCTCATCGCCTCGCAGCGCGCTATCCATCAGGATATTCGGCCGCTCGAAATCGCGCTCCTCAATCTCATGCCCAACAAGCAGCAGACCGAATTGCAGTTCTTACGTTTGTTGGGCAATTCGCCGCTGCAGGTGAACGTTACACTACTAGCAACCGGAAGCTATACTTCTAAGCATACGGAAAAGAGCCATCTGGAACAGTTTTATCGCACTTGGGCGGATGTCAAAAACCGTAACTTCGACGGACTGTTGATTACAGGTGCGCCTATTGGCCACCTGCGTTACGACGAAATCGAATATTGGCCTGAACTGTGCGATATCTTCACTTGGTCGCTTACACATGTGATGTCCACATTCAATCTGTGCTGGACGGCAATGGCAGCCCTGCATTTCTATCATCAAGTGCCGAAGCATATGCTGGCGCAGAAAAAGTTTGGGGTATATTTGCACGAGACTCATCAGTTCGAGTGCGGGCTCCTGAGAGGTTTCGACGATGACTTCATGGTGCCAGTTTCACGTCATACAGAAATTCGTGCCGAGGATTTGCCAAAAGGCGTCGGTCTTGAAGTGCTTGCTTCTTCGCCTGAAGCCGGTTTATGCCTGATCCGCGATGTGCCGAAGCGACAGGTCTACATGATCAATCACTTGGAATATGACCGATGGGCGCTCGATCGCGAGTACCGCCGCGATATCGCCAACGATAAGCCCATCAATATTCCGTGTAATTATTATTCGAATAATGATCCCACCCAGCGTCCGCGCCATACGTGGCGCAGCCTGGGCTATCTATTGTTCAATAACTGGCTAAGCGAAATCTACCGCGACACGCCGTTTGACCTCGCCAGCCTGCCAGAATTTTTGAAGCAGGAAGGCGTAGCTTAGCCCGCCGCCGTCAGTATAAGGGCGATTTCCCGAGCAATGATGCCGGCGATTTTCTCGCGTTGCTGCGGTAGCCGCAACAAGGCTTCATCGCGGCTATTGGAGAGGAAGCCGGTTTCAATCAAGATGGACGGAACATCCGGCGCGCGCAGTACAGCAAAGTTCGCCGCGCGGATAGGATTATTCAGCAACGGCCACTCATGCCCAACACCCTTGACCAAACCAACCTTGGCGCGTTGCGCAACATTCTGGGTCTGGCGATTGGCGAGATCCAGCAGAATATTGGCGACATCCACGTCGGATTGGTCGAACTTGATTGGGCCAAAACGGTCTGCCAGATTTTCCTGCTGTGCCAGATCACGGGCGAAATCATCCGTGCCCTCTTCTGACAGTGAGTAAACCGAAAAGCCTTGCGCGCTTGTCTGCTTGGCACTATCGGCATGAACGGAGATGAAGAAATCCGCCTTGGCCTCGCGACCTATATTCACGCGGTCAGCAAGTGCAATAAACTCGTCTTTATCACGGGTGAGATGTGGCGTTATCTGCTTTTTTCCGCCGAGGATATTGGCCATACGCCGCGCTACATCAAGCGTCACATCTTTTTCAAATGTGCCGTGGCGCCCAATCGCACCAGGGTCTTTGCCACCATGGCCTGGATCAATCATCAGGATTTTAGGCGGCGGTGGTGGTGGTGTCTTGGACGCTTCCGGCTTTGGTGCAGCTTTTTTACCAGCCTTATGCTTAACTTCGCGGGCAAAGAGTTGCACTGGGCTAAGCTTCGCTTCACGGCCGAACGAGCCAGATGGGTAGCCTCCGAGCAGTGGCACCCGCTGCAACAGGGATTCAGCGAGTCAGATGGCTGCTATGTGCTG
>JAGOHT010000023.1 GCA_017996055.1 Alphaproteobacteria bacterium | reverse complement strand
GCTCTTACCGCACCTTTTCACCCTTGCCGCGGCGCACCGCGGCGGTTTGTTCTCTGTGGCACTTTCCCTTGGGTCGCCCCAGCCGGACGTTATCCGGCACCGTCTCCCATGAAGCCCGGACTTTCCTCCCCCGGCTATTAACCAAGAGCGGTTACCCGACTGTCTGAGAAATACCCATTAGCACGTTGTTTTTGCCTTGAAAAGTTAATAACAGCCATGGTCTCGCCTTAATCGTTGCAAAATCAGCACAATCCGCCTTTAAGGCGGGCAGAAAAACCACAAAAGCCGGATTTCTCCTACCTTTCGCCGCACTGGAATGCTATAGCGCGACCAGACCTTAGTGCAGTCGGTCTTCATGTTTGTCACCATAATATCTTAGGGAGTTTCGCGATGATCAATATCCGTTTTCTTGGCCTGACGGTTTCGGCCTTCGCCTTGTTGGCGATGCCTGGCTTTGCTGCCCAGCAAGTCAAGGGTTTCTATGTTGGCGGCGGTGCCGGTCTCACCATTCCAATGGATGATGAAATTGAATCGAAGACGGCGGGCATTGCAACCCACAAGCTCAGCTTCGATCCAGGGTGGTTGGTTGATGGCCAAGTTGGCTACGGCTACGGCAATGGTCTGCGCACCGAATTGGAAGTTGGCTATCGCCAGGCGAGCGGCGACAGCATCACGAATCCGAACGCAAATTCATCGCTTGGCGCTGCCAAGCACTATGGTGTTTTGAACACCATGGTCAATGTTCTGTATGATATGGACGTCAACGCGCCGATCATGCCCTATATCGGTGTTGGTGTAGGTTACGCCCATGTCTGGCAGAAGAACCTGAACATCGCCAGCAGCTCCTCGAGCCTGGTTTCGGCCAGCGATAAGAGCGCCGGCGCCTTCGCTTATCAGGCGATTGCCGGTTTCTCGTATGACATCTGCCCACAGTGGGCGGCCACGGTAGACTATCGTTACCTGGCGACCACGCGTCTTGATTTCGGCAATGTGAAGTCGGAATACAGCTCGCACAACGTTCTGTTCGGTGTCCGCTACGCGTTCGATGCTCCGGCGGCTTTGGCCCCGGTTCCGGCGGCGACCGCTACTCCGGCGGTGACCCCGGCGGCGCAGGCTCCGGTTGTTGCCAACACCTACATGGTCTTCTTTGACTTCAACAAGTCCACCATTACGCCGGAAGCCAAGAAGATTTTGGCAGCCGTCGCGGCGGACTACAAGAAGGGTAAGTCGGTGCATGTCAACGTAACTGGTCATGCTGACCGCGTTGGCAAGGACAAGTATAACGACAAGCTGTCGGCCAAGCGCGCCGCCGCTGTTCGTGCAGAACTCGCCAAGATGGGTGTGGCAGCGAAGAGCGTAAAGACCAGTGCCGTAGGCGAAAGCCAGCCGCTGGTTCCGACTGCTGACGGTGTGCGCGAAGCGCAGAACCGCCGCGCAGAAATCGTTCTGGACACCAAGTAATTTCCAGTCGATTGCGTTGATAAGATATGCCGCACACGCAAGTGTGCGGCATTTTCTTTGCCCATAATTATGTGCCTCAATAACCGCTTACCGCTACATTCGGTAGGCTTGTGCTAGGCTGCCTCAGTAGGGGGATATGATGCGATGTTCCAAGTTGGTTCTACTTGCAGCTACTTTACTGCTGATGGCGTATCAAACCCCAGCCAAAGCGCAGGATAATGTGGTGACTGGTGCGGCGCTGCAAAAGTTGATTGCCGATGCCTTTAACCCAGAAAAAACTACAGCAGAACTTGCCGCGCTGGCGCTTAGAGAAGCAGGCAATGATTATGTCGCACAGAACATCCAGGGCAGCGCTTATACACGTTTAGCTCAGCGCGCGGATCAAACTGCCGAAGCAAAGCAACTGATGGCGCAGCGCTCGGCTTTTGATGAGGCCTTCACGAACGCGCGCACGAAGCATAATAAATGGCTTGCGGAGCGGATTGCGCATTTGCTGCTCAAGCTTGACCCGCCGGAAGAGAAGGTGGCCGCCTATCATCTCGCTTTGCTGGAGAATATATCGGCATCCGAATTCTCATTCTTTGGCGATTATCGGCCACGCCAAAAGGCAAGGGAACAGCAAATCGCCCAAATGCTTGAGCCATTGGCCGGACACCCGAAATCTGCCGAGCTGATAGTGGAGAACCTTGCCGATCGTATCGAAAAGAATTTCCGCTACGCGCCCGGGGCTGTCAATGCCGTGCTCGCCATTCTGCAACCCTATGTGCCACATGTCTCAGAGCAAACATTCGACAAGCTGGCCGCGACACGGACGCGCTGGGCACAAAGCATTCCGGACGAAGCCAAACAACGTTTTCAGAATACCGAGGACGCGGCAAACAATCGCGCACACAGCATCACAGTTTGGGATTATGCGCGTGGCGAAGACGTGCGTGCCACTTTGCAGAAATTTGATCAAGTCCTATGCACCCATCCGCTACTCGCTGGCGGCAAGCAAGATATGGTCATCATCAGCCACGGTAACGGCATCAATCAGTCTGGCCCGGCGACTATTATTGCCTGCCCGGCACTGTGAGGTATTCATGAAGTTAGCCCGACTTTTCCTTCTAGGCCTTGCTCTCGCGCTTATACCGGCTGTTGCCAAGGCTAGCTGTGCCTTTATGCCAGAGCCAAATGGCAAAATGCCGTGGGAGAATGACAAGATTGTCACCGTTGCTGACCACTGGCTGGTGCGGCATGTGCGTGAGGGCAGCGTGAACGGCTGTCTCGCCGAATTTAAATCGGCAGACGGCAAAAGCGATTTTACTGCCTACACCGCCTATGATTTCATTTGCGCGCTGCCCGCCGATGAGAAAATCACCATCCGTCAAAATTTTGCCTGCTGTGATACGGGTGATGACGGCGACTATGTATGCGGCATCAAAACCATCAATCCGCTTGCTATGAAAGGGCAGACTTCCATCGCAGTCGTACCTGCCAAACCAGACCGGCGCGCGTTACCTGACTTGATGACACGTCTGGAAAAAGTGGAGTGGATTGGCGCAAAAAATATCACCGAACGATTGGCCGAATATGCCTCCGTTCCAGAATTGAAAGCCGAAGTCATGGCGCTTATCCCACGCTTGCGCGAACTGATGGCATCAGCTGAGCGTAACGAAAAGAAAGCGGCGATTGCGCAGCTCCTCATGCGGCTGGATGACAAGAATGAGGCGCCCCCAGGCGACAACCTCGACCTAGCGCTTAAAATTCTTCAAGGTATCAATTTTGGCGCGTTTGGGGCAGATGAGCAACAGGCGCTGGACATCGCGCAAAAACATCCCGAAGCAGGAGAGAAAGTAGTTCCCGTATTGGTCGAACTGTTGCGTCGCTCGCACTATAAGGCCGAAACGCGCACATTGTTGTTGCATGCACTTCCGCCTTTTGGCAAAGCGCTGCAGCCGCATTTGACGGCTCTGCATTACATCTTGAGAGACGATCTTTTTGAAGGGCCAAGCGTCGCGGTGGCAATGGTTGAGAACGACAAGTTCGACTGGTTCAAGGCCAATAAGCGTGACCGCGCGGATGCCAATGAGGTCAAACGCTATCAGGCGATGCGTGATGGTCAACGCAAAGAACTAGAAGAAAAAGCGCAGCGCTCAAGAACAACGATGCCCTTATGGCAAGCCACCGTCTGCGCAGCTTTTCCGTTGCCTGATGGCATCCAATCCCGGCGTGTGACCTGGGACGATTATGAGCGCATTGCGCCCATAACCTGTCCGCCCAAGCCAAACTAGCTCGCAAGCGCTTCTAGTTGCCGCGTCGCCATAATCAGCATTGCTAAGTCTGGCGTATTGGCTGCGCGTAATTCCTGTAGCATATGCTCGGTCACGTTAAGGCGGTTGCCGAGCGCATCACACCAGGCCTGGAAACGTGTGCCATTCTTGCCTTTACCTTTGAGCACAGCGGCGGTCAACGCGCGCTGTACGGCAAAGCTGTCTACGCTAAGAGCCACAGCCGCATCACGCTGCCACGGCGTCGGTGTCGGCAACTGTTGTACCCTTTCGCGTAGCCACTCAAAGCCAAAGCGTTGATCGAGGTGGAAATAGATCTCCGCAGCATCAGACATCGATGCTTTGGAGAGCGCCGCCTGCGTTTGCAGATCCGGGGCCGCCGCAAGCTGGTTAAGGCGCGTCACGCGTAAGGCCAGTTCTGCCGGAACGCCCTGTGCCTTCAGCTCTTGAACCCGCGCTTGCTGACCAGCATTGAGCAAGTCCACACCCGTCTTCGCCAGCCATTTCTCAAGCTCTTTTACACCGCCCTGATAGTGAGGAATCAACTTGTCGAGCGCAATTTTGTCACCATGTGACGTCAAGAACCACGGTACAGCGCGACGGAGCACGAGATTGACCATCTGGCGCATGGTTGTTTGCGCGGCGGCCGGAACCTTGTTGTCGAGGATACGGATTTCACGCCAGATGCCAAGCAAGTCGAAGACCTCGCGGACAAGCAGATAGGATTCGGTGACATCTGCGGCACTCCGCCCGCTGCGTTCCGTCATCCTCATAACGAAGTGAATGCCGGCGTGATTGATAAGGCTGTTGGTGACGCCAGTGGCGATAATCTCGCGCCGCAGCTGGTGGCTCTTGATCGCACCAGCGTAATTCTTTTGCATGATAGTGGGGAAATAGTGCTGCAGCTCCGTCGCCATAAACGGATCGTCCGGTAAGTTGGATGCTAACAAATTCTGATAAAGCCAAATTTTGGCATAAGCGAGCAGCACAGCGAGTTCGGGGCGGGTCAGCCCTTGGCCAAGGCGCTGCCGCTCTGTAATCATGTCATCATCAGGCAGGAATTCCACCGCGCGATTGAGCAGACCAGAGCGTTCTAGCATCCGCATGACGCGGGCATGGCTGCCGAGCAATTCGGATGCCTGTGACTCCGTAAGCGAGAGTGCCTGCGTTTGCATATAATTATCACGCAGCACCAGTCCGGCAACTTCATCCGTCATGCTGATCAGCAATTTGTTGCGCGCTGGCAAAGTGAGCTTGCCGGAACGCGTCAGCTGGCTGAGTGCAATCTTGATGTTGACCTCATGATCGGATGTATCGACG
The DNA here is from genome assembly GCA_017996055.1 of Alphaproteobacteria bacterium. Lineage (GTDB taxonomy): Bacteria > Pseudomonadota > Alphaproteobacteria > UBA9219 > RFNS01 > JAGOHT01. Next base: position 13,062 of record JAGOHT010000023.1, on the reverse strand, counting down.
CCCGCGGAATTATCGATGGCATCAGTATTCAGCCTGCCGCCCTTAAGCGCATATTCAACCCGCCCGCGCTGAGTCATCGCCAAATTTGCACCTTCGCCGATAACTTTGGCGCGCAGTGTGCCGCCATCGACGCGCAAAGCATCATTGGCGCGGTCGCCGACTTCTTCATTGCGTTCACTGGCCGCCTTCACATAGGTGCCAATGCCGCCAAAATAGAGCAGCTCGACCGGCGCGCGCAGCATTGCCTGAATCAACTCCGCCGGAGAAAGTTGGTCAGCTGTGATATGATAAGCGGCTTGCATCGCGGGCGTGATTTTAATGCTCTTTAGGTTGCGGGCAAAAACACCGCCACCTTTGGAGATGAGCTTCGCGTCATAATCCGCCCAGCTACTCGTAGGCAGTTTGAAGAGGCGTTGCCGCTCGGCAAAACTTTTAGCGGCATCAGGCGTCGGATCGCAAAAAATATGACGATGGTCGAAAGCGCCCAGCATCAACGTGTGCTTGGACAGCAGCATTCCGTTGCCGAACACGTCGCCAGACATGTCGCCGATGCCAATACAGGTAAAATCTACTTGCTGGATATCCTTACCGATTTCGCGGAAGTGCCGCTTCACGGCTTCCCACGCGCCGCGCGCGGTAATGCCCATATGCTTATGGTCATAACCCGCCGAGCCACCGGAAGCGAAAGCGTCGCCAAGCCAAAAACCATATTCAAGCGAGATGCCATTGGCAATATCTGAGAATTTTGCCGTACCTTTATCGGCGGCGACAACCAGGTAAGGATCGTCACCGTCATGCCGCACAACATTCGCGGGCGGTACAATTTTACCATTGACCTGATTGTCCGTGATATCGAGCAGACCGCACATCATAATGCGATAGCAAGCAATCGCTTCAGCGACCGGATTTTCTCCATTGGGCTGTTTTACGATGAAGCCGCCTTTCGCGCCGACCGGCACGATAACACTGTTTTTGACCATCTGCGCCTTCATCAGGCCGAGAATTTCCGTGCGGAAATCATCGTGGCGGTCGGACCAGCGGATACCGCCGCGCGCGACTTTTCCCCCGCGCAGGTGGACGGCATCGGTGCGGGGGCTGGCAACGAAGATTTCATATACTGGCCGCGGCAGTGGCAGACCTTCAATCTTGGCGCAGTCAAACTTGATTGCGAGATAGTCTTTGGGCGTGCCGTCCTTCGCGGTCTGGTAATAATTGGTGCGCACGGAGGCCTGCACCAGATTCAGGAAGCGGCGAATGACACGGTCTTCATCAAGGTTCGGCACATTCGCAAGTAAATCCTGCGCCTCGGTCAGCATGGTGGTTGCTGCTGCGGCGGCATTACGCTGTTGTTGCGGGTCATGCCGCGTGTTGAAAAGTGCGGAGATGATTTGGGTCAGGCGTGGATGTTTCGCCAGAGTGGCGATCATCATCTGGCGGCTCTGCGGCGCGCGCACCTGGTGTGCATATTTCGCCAAGGTGCGGAGCACATTCACAGCGCGCCAAGGTAGTGCACCGCGCAGGATAAGTTGGTTGAAACCGTCATCCGGAACTTTTTGACTCCAGACTTGCCGGAAACCGTCTTCAAAGAGTGCCTGCACACTGTTCAAACTGTGTGGCAATGTGTGCTGTATCTGCACAACAAAATCATGGAGCCAGATAGGTGCGACGGCGTTCTGCGGCGAAATGACATAAGGGCCATGATGCACGGTGACATACAGCCCCATATTTTCAATCATCGGCAGGACTTGCGAGAGTGCCAGCGGCGCACCGCGGTGATAGATTCGCAGGTGAATCCCGGGCGCATCTTCGCTCTCGGTTTGGCGCAAGCTAACCCCGATGGCCTGCACCGCCATGCCCTCAATAATCGCGATGTCATGAAGTGCTATACCGGTATCGGTCGCTTCACGATAATTCAGCGGGAAGGCGTTATTAAAGCGTTCCGCCAGAGCGCGACCAAAGGCTATACCATGCTCGGCATGGAGCCGGTCGCGCAGACGGTCATTCCATGGTCGCGCCATGTCGCGCAGCTCTTGCTCAAGCAAGGGCAGGTCGATTTTCGGGACTGCTCCTGGCGTTGTTGTTACGGCCATGAGCACGCGGGCAAGGGGGCTGCCGTCGATACGGACGTCGAAATTCTTCACCCGTCCAGCAAAGCTGGCCTCCAGTACCTGTTTGAACTTCGCGCGCAGGTTCGAGTCATACTGGTCACGCGGCACATAAATCAGACATGTCACTGTGCGCTCAAAGGAATCTTGGCGTACGAACAAGGCCAGCTGCTGCCGCTCCTGCAGTTGCAGAATACCAATGGCGTGGTCATAAAGATCCCCTTCGCTAATCTGATACATCTCATCGCGCGGATAGTTGTCGAGAATATGTGTCAGAGCTTTGCCATCATGGCTAACCGGATCAAAATTAGCGCGCGTCAGCACACGGCTCACCTTCTGGCGCAGGAACGGAATTTCGCGCGCGCTGTGGGCATAAGAGTAAGAGGTGAAGAGGCCAACAAATAGATGTTCGCCAGTGACGTTTCCCTGCCCGTCAAAACGCTTAATGAAAACACCATCCATTGGCACGGGGCGATGCACGGTCGCGGGCAGGTTGGTTTTGGTTATGAGCAGCATCCGCGGCTCTTGAACGAAGCGCTGCACTTCGGGAGGTTGCGCGGCGAGATCACGCAACCCACTGAAGACGAAAGTAGTATCATCACGTAAAACACCAAGCCCACTCTTGGGCTTCACCAGCAGCTCAGGCTTAGTCTTGTGCTTGATGAGCTCGGTGACGCGATATCCAAGGAAGGTATAATTGTTATCGCGCAGCCAAAGCAGGAACTGCCGCGCTTCGTCGGATTCGCTGCTCGGCACTGGTAGATTTGCGCTTTGGTCGATTTCCTCGATGATGGTATCGATGGTTTGCAGCATTGCGCGCCAGTCGCCGACGGCAGCGCGAACATCACTGAAAACCTCCTGCAAGTGAGACTGAAGAGCTTTGAGCTGCAGCGGGTCACGGATTTCGTCGCACTGAATATGCGTGCAGGATTCGGCAAGGGTCTGGCGTAACTCATTGTCGGGCGCAAGCGATTGCAGCGCGCCACGTGCATCGCGCGTCACCCGCAGAATTGGGTGGATAACTAGGTGAACGGTCAGGCCAAAGCTGTTAATGGCGCCCATGGCGGAGTCGACCAGGAACGGCATATCGTCATGAATGATTTCAATCACGCTACAATTACGCTGCCAGCCATCTTCGGCTTCATCAGGATTGAAGACCCGAATGAGCGCATGGCCTGGTCGGCGCTGCTGCATGAACTGCCAGAAATTTTCCGCAATTATTTTCCGTCGCGCTTCGGTGAGAATGGTCGCGTCAGCCGCGCTTAGAATGCCGAAGAACTTTTTTTCGAAGCCTTGCGGATGGGTGATGGTTTGGCGGGATGCAACACTCGTTTTTTTGCCTGACTTGGACGCGGAAGCGCGGGGCATGACGACTCCTGAAACACAAAAGCACACTAGAGCATTTGAAAAATGCTGATTGATTCATTGGCTTTGATAGCAGAAACCCTGCGGGTGCAACAGCCCTGGCCTGTGCGACTGCACAAAGTTGGCGCGATATATTTTTGCGGGTTATGGCCAGAAAATGAAACTAAAGGCGTGAAAATAAATCAAAGAGCATTTTGACGTTCAGAGCGATAATTAAAAGCGCGCCAGCCCAGGCAAAAAACTGTGTTTGCCAGCGGTTGACAAAGGCAGCACCCATCAGTTTCTTGTCGGCCGTCGCACGAAGAAGTGGGATAACCGCAAAAGGGAGTTGCAGGCTTAGGATGACTTGGCTCATCACGAGCAACTGCGCCGTGCCCTGCACCCCATACCAAGCCGCGACTAGCGCTGCCGGAATAATGGCAAGCAGCCGTGTCAGCAGGCGACGCGCCCAGAACGGCAGCCGAATCTGCAAAAAGCCTTCCATGACGATTTGCCCGGCTAACGTCGCCGTCACTGCGGAGTTTTGCCCAGAGGCGAGCAATGCCAGCGCAAAGACCGTGCTTGCGGCTCCAGCGCCCAACATGGGGGTGAGCAACTCATAAGCGGTCTCAATACTCGCGACATCTTGTCGCCCTTGAGCATGAAACACACTTGCTGCGACGATGAGGATGGCGGCATTGACGAAAAAGGCAAAAGTTAGCGCTAAAACCGTATCGATCCTGGCAAAGCGCAACGCCTCATGGCGTCCCGCATCAGTTTCTGCAAAAGACCGCGTCTGCACCAAAGCTGAATGCAGGTAGAGATTGTGAGGCATGACGGTTGCACCAATAATTCCGGTAGCAATATACAGCATGTCTTTGTTGGTAATGATGTCTGTATGCGGCAGAAAGCCTGCCGCCACAGCGCTCCAGGCCGGCTGTGCTAGGCTTATCTGATAGAGAAAGCAACCGGCGATAAAACTGATGAGCGCGATGACAAAAACCTCCAGCCAGCGAAAGTTACGCTTCTGCAAAGCCAAGATGAGAAAGACATCAAGAACGGTCAGGCATACGCCATAGGGCAGCGGAATGCCGAAAAGTAGGTTGAGAGCGATAGCGGTGCCTATCACCTCGGCAAGGTCACAGGCTACAATCGCCGTTTCGCAGACAAACCACAGCAGCAGAGCTGCTGGTTTACTATAACGTGCGCGACAGATCTGCGCCAAATCTTGCCCGCTGACGATACCCAGCTTGGCGCACAGCGTCTGCAATAAGACGGCCATAAGGTTGCTGAGCAGAATAACGCAGAGCAAATGGTAGCCGAAACTGGAACCAGCGGCGATGTCAGTCGCCCAATTCCCTGGGTCCATATAACCGACGGCCACCAGATAGCCAGGACCGGCAAACGCCATAAATTTGCGCCCGAAAGCCAGACTAGTGGGTACACGAATGCTGCGATGCACTTCGGGCAGGCTGCGGCTCGGCATGAGGTCTTCAGCCACCGGCATCGCTCAGGGCGCTCCGTAGCTTTGGATAAGGCTGCCTGCGACCAAATACCAGCCATCGACCAGCACGAAGAAGATGATTTTGAAGGGCAACGAAATCTGGGTAGGCGGCAGCATCATCATGCCCATCGACATCAGGATGGAGGCAATGACCATATCGATGATAAGAAAGGGGAGGAAGAGCAAAAAGCCGATTTCAAAAGCGCGGCGCAATTCCGATATCATGAAGGCGGGGATGAGCGCACGCAGTGGCGTTTCCTTGGCTTCCTTCGGCGGTGTTATCTTGCCAAGATCAATGAATAGCTGCAGGTCTTTGGTCCGGGTATGTCGCAGCATAAAGCCATGGAAAGGCGCGACGGTCTTCTCGAACGCTTCCTTTTCCTCCATTTTACTGTTCATGTAGGGCTGAACTCCATCTGCCCAGGCCTTTTCCAACACCGGCTGCATCACAAACATGGTCATGAACAATGCCAGACTGATGAGTACGATATTCGGCGGCGATGTCTGGGTGCCCATGGCGCTTCGCAGAAATCCGAGCACAACAATAATACGGGTAAAGCTCGTCACCATTATCAGAATTGACGGCGCGAGCGACAGCACCGTGACCAGCAGCATGATTTGAACGATGCGGCTGGACGAGTTGCTGCCGCCCGCATCGATGGTCACGCTCTGTGCGAAAGCAGGCAGGCTGAAACAAAGTAAGGCGAGCGCCAGCATGCCGATGAAAGGCATTGCGCCGTCACGGCACAGGCTTTGGCTGAGACGCCGCATGGGGGTCATGATGGACGGTCTCCGGCCACGGGTTTCTGATTGTGTGCGACCACGGTGACACCACCACTCCCAACGACGAGCAAATGGTGTTGTTCGTCGCAACGAATAAGGACGGCGCGGTGCTGCGGGTCAAGCGGCAACACTTCAAGCAATTGCAGCCGACTGGACTTTGCTTGTAGAGCCTGGTTCAAGCGCGGCGCATAACGGCGCGCAACCACGGCGCAAAGCCCAATAAGGCAAAGCACGAAGAGCAAAGCGACCAGCGCCTGCAGCAGAGTGCTGAAATCATTCATCGAATCGCCGCGACCGGACTGACTATTGGAGACTATTGTTTGGCACGATCACGCGCGGCGCGCAATTCCGTTTCCAAAGTCTCCAAAAGCTTGAGTAAAATTGCGAAATCCGGCAACAAATCTTTGCGAATGGTCACGTCGGCATTTTCAACGGCATCACAAAAATCTTTGACCCTCTTATCCATACCTGCCAAGTCAATCGGGCGGCCTTGCTGTAATTCGCGCTGAAAGGATTTGAACATCTGGCTCAGTTCAGACATTTCGCGTTGCAACGTATCCAGCGGGGCGGGGGGCGCAATCATCAGCTTGAAACTCCGGACGCGGTAGATAGGCCAGGGCGCTGATTTGCTGCGTAAACGCGCGCCAGGATTTCAGCGACCGCGATGACCGCGCCGCTCGGGATATCACTCTCAATATCGAGTGTCGCCAAAATCGTTACCAGATCGGAATCTTCGCGGACTTTGACGTTGTTTTGAAACGCCAACTCAAGAATTTGTTCGGCAAGAACACCGCGCCCGGAAGCGACAATTTTTGGCAAATGTCCCGCCACCCCATCATAGCCGAGCGCGACGGCAAGCTTGGTTTCGTTTTGGCCAGGCGTGTTAGACTGTGGCATCATAGCACTCAACCAGAGAGAGCTTAAACATCGGTTAAGCATGTAACCAAAGGACTCACCGACACGAAGCATAATCCATAGAGAACAGGCAGAACAAGGTGATTGGGCTATGCAGCAGGCTTTTTTAGCGCTTTTGGAGGGTTTTGGGCTGATTTTATCGCCTTGTATCCTACCGATTCTGCCGATTGTCCTAGCGGCATCGATTGATGGCGGGCGGCGGCGGCCCTTTGGCATCATTGTGGGGTTTATCGGTAGCTTTGCGCTTTTCGCCCTGCTAGCGCGTCAACTCATCAATTGGCTGCAGATTGACCCACAGCTCATTCAAAACGCTGCCTTGGTGATGTTAGCTCTTTTGGGTGGCGTCATGCTGGTGCCACGGCTTGATGGCTGGCTGAGTGCTAAACTCAAGGGACTCTCGAATATAGGCGAAAGCCTGACGTCCCGTTTTGGTAGCGATGGCTTTGTGGGTGGCCTGGCCATCGGCAGCTTAATTGGTCTGATCTGGACGCCATGCGCCGGACCGATTATGGCGGTGGCCGTGGTGCAGATTATTCAGGCGAAAACTGATTTGGCGGCAGCGCTCACTGTGCTGATGTTTGCGTCCGGCGCAGCCGTGCCGATGTTGACGATTGCTATGCTCGGGAGAGGAGTAATGCAGAAATTTGGTTTCCTTAGGACTCACGCGGTGAGGCTGCGTCAAGGCTTGGGGGCTATTATCCTTGCCGTCACGCTACTGATAGCGACTGGGGCGGCAAATAATTTACTCGCTGGTGCGCCTGCATTGGCAACGCAGCCAGAGGAGAACGCTATAGAGAATACGAACAGCTTACAGAAAGCTCTGCCGCAACCGCGGCCCGCGCCGGAATTTACTGGGATTGAGAACTGGCTGAATAGCGCGCCGGTCACCATGGCAAGCCTACAGGGCAAGGTCGTACTTGTTGATTTCTGGACCTATTCCTGCATCAACTGTGTGCGGACTCTGCCCTATGTCACGGCTTGGGATCGTAAATATCGTGATAAAGGCCTGGTGATCGTTGGTGTCCACGCTCCGGAATTTGCCTTCGAGAAGAAGCTGAGCAATGTGTCAGATGCCGTCAAAGCGCATAATATAGCCTATCCGGTAGCCCTCGATAATAACCTTGCGACTTGGGGGGCGTTCGCCAACCGCTACTGGCCTGCGCATTATCTCATCAATAAGGCTGGGCAGATCGTCTATACTCACTTTGGTGAAGGCAATTACGATATTACGGAGCATAATATCCGCACACTGCTCGGCCTGACTGGTGACGAACGGGCGGAGGCGGTGCCAGCTGAAGCGGGAAGCGCTATCAAGGGGCAATCACCGGAGACCTATCTGGGCTATGCCAGGGCGGCAAATTTCAGCAGCAATGAAGCGAAAACGCCGAATAAGGTGGCGAGCTATAGTTTTCCAGAATTTCTCCTGCTTAACCACTGGGCATTAGCCGGAGAATGGCAAGTTGCGGCGCAGCACGTAACGGCCGCATCGGCTGGGGCGAAGCTGCGCTACAATTTCATAGCTGGGCGCGTATTTCTTGTGCTTGGCACGGCTGATGGCAAGCCCGTAAAAGTAGGTCTCAAGCTCAATGGTCAGGTATTACAGGATGGCGCGGGTAAGGATGTCAAAGACGGCGCGCTAACCGTCACGGGGGAGACGCTCTATGAGCTGGTGAATCAGGGCGCAGCAAAAAATGGTGTGCTGGAGCTTACCGCCGAATCAGCTGGCTTGCAGGCATATGCCTTCACCTTCGGCAGCTAAAGTGGCAACAAGTCAGAAAAATCAGTTGTTTAGAGCTAACATAAAGCTTTGCTAAAATCCAACCAATCTTTACTCTTCCTTAAAGCGCTGAGCACAGAATCGGAGGCAGGGGCGTTCCAGCCTTGAAGGAGCAAGAATGGGCGAAGGCAATACGGATCTCGTATCGGCGATTACCAGCAAGATGCACTGGCTTGCGGAGCGTCAGCGCCTTTTGGCGCAAAACGTGGCTAATGCTGACACGGCCAATTTCAAGCCCAAGGATCTCGCACCGTTCGATTTCAAATCGACATTGCAGCAGGCATTGGTGACGCCAAACGTGACACACGCCAACCATATTATCGGCGGGCATGGCGCGAAGGCTGGGACGGACGTGGTGAAAGCCAAGACTTATGAAACGCTGCCGTCCGGCAATGCGGTCAATCTTGAGACCGAGATGATGAAAGTTTCGCAGACCGGGATGGACTACACGCAGATGAGTGCGTTGCTGCGGAAATGGCAGAATATGGTCCGTATTGCGATGGGTAAATAAGGAGCTGAGCCGTTATGGCGAATGAATTTAATTCTCTCCTCGACATTTCCGCGTCTGGCCTGACGGCACAGACTCGGCGGATGCGCACCATTGCCGAGAATATCGCGAATGCCAATACCACCCCGGCCTCGCCGAAGGAAAAACCATACCAGCGTCAGGTCGTGACCTTTAAGAGCGTTATCGATCAGGTTGACGGCGCAAACAAGGTCCATGTGCGCGGCATTGTGCGCGACAAGACGCCTTTCGGGAAACATTTCGACCCAGGCAATCCTGGGGCGGATAAGCTGGGCTATGTCCAGACGCCGAACGTCAACGGCCTGGTCGAAACGATGGATATGCGCGAAGCACAGCGCAGCTACGAAGCAAATTTAACGGTCATCGATGCGTCGCGTACCATGCTGATGCGCACGATGGATCTTTTGAAGTAGGAGCCAGCCCATGATTGCCGATGCCTTGAGCGCCCTATCTGCCTACAAAAAGGCGGACGCATTACCCAGCGAGATTCAGCCGGTTGGCGGCGCTGCTCCATCGGGGGGGAATAGCTTCAGCTCCATCTTGGAACAGGTGGCGAGCGATACAGTTGATCAGCTAAAGAAAGCAGAAGATATTTCACGCCAGGGTGTGCAGGGCAAGGCCAGTCCGGTCGAAATCGCGACCGCGGTTGCTGGCGCTGAAACAACTCTGCAGATGCTGACCGTCCTCCGTGAAAAGGTTCTCCAGGCCTATCAAGAAGTCTCGCGTATGAGCGTTTAGGTTTCTTTCCCGCGCCGTCGTTCCTGCGGTAGACTTTCCGAAGATTCACATTTTTCCGCTGGCCGACAATGAACGAAGCCGAAATTATCGAAATCTGCCGCGAGGCGCTCTGGATTATCATCAAGCTCGGCGGGCCGATCATGATTGCCACGCTGGTGGTCGGCGTCGCTATTTCGTTGCTGCAGGCGGTGACGCAAATTCAGGAAGCGACTGTCGCATTTGTGCCAAAAATTCTTATTGTGTTTCTCATCGGGTTGCTGACCTTGCCGATGATGATGAGCACATTGAATGGGTTCACCCAGGGTATCGCCGCGCGCATTATCGCTATAGGCAAAAGTAATGAGTAGAGCGAATGAGTGTTGATCTCGACGTGCTACTCTCCGGCCAAGTTTTTGCCTTTATGATGATTTTTGCGCGTGTTGGCACCTTTTTTATGCTGATGCCCGGAATAGGGGAGCCATTCGTTTTATCGCGCGCGCGGCTCATTCTGGCGCTGAGCGTGAGCTTTCTGCTTATGCCAGTTTTGGGGTCGGCCTTGCCCGTGATGCCCGCAGCGGTTGGTGCGATGCTCAGGTTGCTCGTTATCGAAATTACGGTCGGGCTGTTTTTCGGCACGTTTCTGCGCTTTCTGCTCAGTGCGCTGGAAGAAGCCGGTCATATGATTTCCATGCAAATCGGATTGTCGAATGCGGCCCTGTTTAATCCGGCCTTTGCGACGCAGGGCTCGCTTCCTGGGGCGATGTTGAGCACGGTAGCCGTTTTACTGCTGTTTTCGACAGGCATGGAGCAAATGCTTCTCGGCGGCCTGATGGGCACCTATAACCTGTTCAAACCAGGCATTAGCCTAGAGCTTGGCGATATGGCGCAGACCCTTGCACAAACCGCGGTGAAGGCTTCGGTGATAGGCCTGCAGATGGCCATTCCCTTTGTTCTTATCGGCTTACTCTTGTTCGTCCCGCTCGGAGTGATGAATAGGTTGATGCCGCAGCTGCAGGTTCTGGTTGTTGCCATGCCGTTGCAGGTTGGGGTTGGCATACTGCTCTTTGGTTTGACGATTACGACGATGCTGCTTTTTTGGCTCAGGCAGTTTGAGGGCAGCGTTCATGCGCTGCTGCCATGAGACGCCATGGCTGACAGTGAAGACCAGGATCAGAAAACCGAAAACGCCACCAGCAAACGCCTCGCTGAAGCGCGCGATAGCGGCAATTTGCCGATAAGCCGCGAGGTCGGGAACTGGTTCCTGTTTCTGGGAATTATCGTTACTATGGCAATGGTATTTCCGTTGCTCGGTTCTAGTTTGCTCAAGCATTTGCGTATTTTTATTGAGCTGCCGCATCAATTGAATGTCGGCGACAATAGTTTGCAAACCATCCTCGGGGAGACTCTTCTGGCGATCGGCCTACCGATTTTACTGGTTTTCGTTATTCTCGTTGTCGCGGTCATCGCCGGAACCATGGCACAGACCGGCTTTCATGCCTCGACGAAGCCTCTGGAGTTCAACTGGAACAAGCTGAACCCGATGAAGGGGCTGCATCAGATGTTCTCGAAAGGGGCGTTGGTGGAGCTCGGCAAGGGATTCCTAAAAATTGCTGTCGTTGGCTATGTCGCCTATCTGCTTCTGCGACCCTATGTTGATAATGTGGACCGGATGATTGGTCGTGATCTCGCGGATTTCGGCGGTGCGCTGCAAACCGAAGCCTTTGGCCTGATGCTTTCGCTGATGTTCGTCGTTAGTGTCATCGCCGTTATCGATCTGGTGTATCGGCGGTTCGAATATTTTAAAAGTCTGCGGATGACGAAGCAGGAAATTAAAGACGAAACACGCCAAAGCGAAGGCGACCCGATGATTAAAATGCGTATCCGGCAAATGCGGGTGGAGAAGGCGCGCAAACGCATGATGGCGAACGTGCCGAAGGCGGATGTTGTGCTCACCAACCCTACGCACTATGCCGTAGCGTTGCGATACGATACGAAGAAAATGAATGCCCCGACTGTCGTCGCCAAAGGAGCCGACCTTGTCGCGGCGCGTATCCGCGAACTCGCGGAAAAAACCGGCGTCCCACTGGTGGCCAATCCGCCTTTGGCACGCGCGCTGTATCAAACCGTTGAGGTGGATGATGAAATTTCGCCAGAACATTACCGTGCTGTGGCCGAAGTTATCTCCTATGTCTACAAGCTCAAAAAGCGCACGCTTAATTAAGAAACGCTGCGTTTGTTAATATATTTTAACCCTTTTCTTCGCTAAAATCCGGCCTCTGACCTGCAGCCGGAATCGAACATCAATGCCTAACCAGAATAGACTTGAACCGCTGAAGTCGCCCGATGCGTCGAGCGCCCATAATGATATGACCGGTAATTTGCCGGTCGTAAAGTGGGTCGTGCGGGCGCAATGGACGGTCGCTGTTTTGTTTATTATCGTCCTGTTCAAGAATGCGCTGTTGCCCTGGTTCACGCCACGACCCGATAGTTTTGCTGTCGAACTCGTGGCCTTTGGCTTGCTGTTGAGTGTGTTGGGTGTGCTATTCTGGATGCTGCGGCGAACCCATCTTTATGCTCGGCAGGAAGTGCTACTGCGCGAAGCTTTTCACAGTGTGCTGACACCTCAGGTCATCACGGATGAGCGCGGGCAATCCGTGCTTAGCAACCGCGCTTTCGATGGTTGGATTGATATCGGCGGTCAGAATGCCGAGACCATGCTGGCGAAGCGCTTTGCCGATCAGGCCGGAGCTTCGGGTGAATACCAACAGTTGGGCAAGACGGCGCGCACGGGGCAGGTAGCGATTGCCGAGCTACCGGTCGTGCGGAATGGCCGGATTGTCGAATGGCGTCGCATCACGACGCGGCAGTTAGTTGGATGGCCCGGATTCCTGCAGTGGCGCTTTGAAGATGTAAGCGAACGCCGCCGCATGGAGCGCGCAATGCGCGAAGAGCAGGCCAAGCTCGTCGACTTCATGACTAACGCGCCGGTTGGGATTTATTCTGTCGATCAGCATGGCCGTTTTCGGTTCGTCAATCGCACACTTGCGGAATGGCTTGGCTGCGCACCGGAAGACCTCATCAACAATGGTGTGCGTTTGCATGAGGTCCTAGCGTCGCCGCTAAAAGATGCGTCGCCCTTTGCGTTCAGCGCCGAGAACCCGGACTTGCGCAACGGCGAAACCGTGATGCGCAATCGCGATGGTCTCCAGTTTCCGGTGGCGATTACACAAACGATTGTCACCAGCGAAGACGGCCACACACTCCGTACCCGTTCGGTGGTACGCGATTTGCGACCCGAGCGCGAATGGCAGATGGCGCTCAATGTATCGGAGCAACGCTTCGAGCGCCTCTTCGCGCAAGCGCCGATTGGTGTGACGCTGCTGGATAGAAA
>JAGOHT010000161.1 GCA_017996055.1 Alphaproteobacteria bacterium | reverse complement strand
CCAAGCGCTCATCTTGCCAACGACGTTGCAACGCCTTGCTAGCATCGCGCCAAGGGCAACAGATTTAGCCGCTCTTATGGATTCGGGGCGTGCCGCGATTGTGGCGGCAGGTTGCAAGCTTGATTATCTCGCGCTCTGTGACGCGGCAACGCTAGCCCCTCTCACGACGCTTGACCGCCCCGCACGTCTGCTGGTGGCGGCCAAAGTCGGCGCCACACGTCTCATCGATAATGTCGCGGTAATGCCTACCGCAGCTCCATGAGCGAACCCATCACACCAGAGCTTTTGCTACAAGCGTATCGCGCCGGAATATTTCCGATGGCAGAAGATGCTGACGCAGAAGAGTTGTTCTGGTTCGATCCGCCTGAACGCGCCATATTTCCGCTGGATGGCTTTCATGTCCCTGCGCGCCTGCGGCGCACGTTGCGGCGCTGGCCTTTCCAACTCCGCATAAATGACGATTTTACCGGCGTCATGCGCGCCTGTGCCGCTCCTAGTTCTGCACGTAACCGCAAGAAAACTTGGATTAACGAAGAAATCGTTGCGCTCTATACGGCGCTTCACCGGCAGGGTTATGCCCATTGCCTGAGCGCCTGGTATGAAGGAAAGCGGGTTGGTGGGTTGTATGGTGTGCAGGTTGGTGGTGCCTTCTGCGGTGAGAGCATGTTCAGCACGATGACCGATGCGAGCAAGATTTGTTTGGTTACGCTCGTGGCTTTGCTACGCACGAATGGCTTTCAGCTGCTCGACTGCCAGTTCATGACGGACCATCTGGCGCAGTTTGGAGCACTGACCGTCAGCCGATTAGCCTATAAAGCGCGGCTGAAACAGGTGTCTCAGCTTCACTGCTGGTTTGGGTTGCCTGATTTTGGCGCAGGCGCAGGCGGTGTGGCCATCGGCGGCACATATCCGGGTACCGACACGGGCAAGCCCAGGGCGGTATCTGGCTTGGCAGGTACAGGCGGCGGAGAAGAAACAGGAGCCGGAGCCGTTACGGGTATGGGCGCTGCCGTCGTGACTGATGTCGCAGCGGTTGATGCCGGACTCGCCGCGTTGGTCACAGGTTTTTTGCAAGTAATCACCCACACGTCATAAAGCGGGTGCTCAAGTGCGCTGAGCGCTGGGTTGGAAGCAAACATCCAGCCACGAAACAAAATCGCGTCCTTGTCTTCCTGTTTCAGCGACCGCACGACGAGAAACGCTGCGGATTCCGGCTCTTCTTCCGGCGGTGTCTGCTGACAACTCCGCAGCTCAACCTGCATCCCACCAAAGCTGTAGGGCTTGCCACGTTCTAGCTCAATCTGCTCGACGCGTGCCGTCGCCTTATCAAGCAGACGGAGGACTGCGGATTGGTAATCCTGCATCGTCCGCGCCGCATGGGCCGGCATGGTAGACAGCAGTAATGTCAGGAGTAAAAGTCGTCTCACGGATGATCCGCTGGGTCAGTCTTTGGCGTGTCTTTCTTTGACTCGCTCTTGCTCTCGGTCTTAGAGCTGAAAAGCAACTTGCCAATCAAATCATCGAGGCGAATAGGCGGCTGCGTATGTGTAATCCGACCGGTGCCATCGGTCTTGATATTCTCTTCTTCCGCACCAATTTCAAGCGAGAGGTAGCGACCGCCCAGAAGGCTCTCATTGGCAATCGTCGCAACTGTGTCGGCGGGGAGAATAACCTTGGGGTCGATGGAAAGCCGCACACGCACATAAAACTGGTCACGTCCGGGGTCGGTCACCAGCTCCTGGCCAACCACCGTGCCAACTTTAACACCATTGACCATCACGTCACTGCCATTTTTGAGGCCATCGGCGCGTTGGAAAAGCGCCATCACGCCATAGCCCTGCACCTTCTTCAGGTCCGCACTTTTAAAAGCGAAGGCCATGAACAGACCCGCCACCAACAGCACGACAGCGCCTAAAACGGTTTCGATAACATTCCGGCCCATGACGCGTGCTCCGCAGGCTATTCAGGTTTCCAGGCTTCGTAATCGCTTGTGCTTGCTGCACGGTGTCCGCCGCGCAAGGCATGACCGGGAGGCAGATAAGCCGCACCGGTTCCGGTCAAATTGGGTTGATGGTTTTTCTGCCAGATTTTACGGAACTGGCTGTCTTCGGCCATTGGCACGGGCAGTGTGTGATGGAGCCAGCCGTGCCACTCCGGCGGCACCATGCTGGCTTCCGGCTCGTCGGCATACATCACCCAGCGACGCTCCCGCAGACCTGCGGGCGTTTTGCGTGCTTTGTAATAGACATTCCCCCGCACATCCTCTCCGACCTTCTCACCATGCAGCCAGGTTTGCAGCAAGGTGCCTGCCTGCGAAAGGCGCCGGATCAATGACAATGTGCGCGTTTGGGGCATAACCTGAACTCTCGTGGGATAGGAGCTTGAAATTCCTGCAAAACTGGTGCGTCGTCAAGTAGTTTAAGTGGTTATTTTACGGCGCCACGACGAGAGCCGTTCAAGATAAAGGTAAACGACTGGCGTGATATAGAGCGTCAGAAGCTGAGAGACGACGAGACCGCCTACGACCGCAATGCCAAGCGGCTGACGCAGCTCCGCCCCCGCCCCAATGCCGATCGCGATTGGCAAGGTGCCGAACAAGGCCGCCATGGTCGTCATCATAATCGGGCGGAAGCGCAGCAGACAGGCATCGGTGATGGCCTTATCAGCATCCATCCCTTCGCGTCGCGCCGCTATGGCAAAATCAACCATCATGATGGCGTTCTTTTTAACAATACCAATAAGCAACACGATCCCGATCAGAGCAATAACGCTGAGATCCATTTTATAGAGCCACAGAGCTGCTATCGCCCCCAAACCCGCTGAGGGCAATCCCGACAAAATCGTGATGGGGTGGACAAAGCTCTCATAGAGCATTCCAAGAATGATATAAATAACGAGGATGGCGAGGAGCAGCAGGAACCCCTGCCCCTTCGCTGAGTCATTGAAGGCTTGCGCCGTGCCCTGATAATTTGTGCTGATACTGTCCGGTAGTCCAAGTTTGCGCTCGGCAGCCTGTATCTGCGTCACAGCATCACTCAGCGCTGTGCCCGGCGCGAGATTGAAGGATATCGTTACGGCGGGCAACTGCCCCTGGTGGTTGACGGATAGCGGACTGGTGCCTTGGGTTATCATGGCGATGGCATCAATCGGCACCAGCTTATCGTTGCTGCCGCGAACATAGAGCTGTTTGATCGCATCTGGTGTCTGCTGGTCCTGCGCGCGTACCTCCATAATCACAGCATAGTCGTTTGCCTGACCGTAGAGCGTCGCCACCTGGGCATTCCCATAGGCAGCATAGAGGGCATCGCGGATGGCGGCGAAGGTCACACCGAAGCTGGCGGCTTTGTCCTGATCAACTGCCAGGCGCAGCTCAAGGCTCTTCAATTGCAAATCGGTCGTGACATCCTGGAAACCTGGCGCCGAACGCAAGGCATCCTCAAGCTTGCCAGCCCAAAGATAGAGTGTGTCTAAGTCGCCGGCTTGCAGCGTATATTGGTAGAGGCTTTTACTCGGACGCCCGCCGATTTGGATATTTTGCACTGGTTGCATGAAGACATTGAGCCCTGTTACCTCGGTGCTCAGCTTTTGCCGCAAGCGTTGAATGACGGCTGCCGCTGGAGGCCGCGTGCCGATCGGCTTAAGTGCGAAGAACATGCGCCCACTATTGAGTGCGCCACGCCCGCCACCAATCGCAGAAAAGACACTTTCAACCGCCGGATCGGCCTTGACGATAGCGGCCGCTGCTTGCTGCTTTTCCTGCATCGCACGGAAAGAAATATCCTGCGCCGCTTCAGTCGATGCAAAGACGAAACCGGTATCTTCAAGCGGGAAAAAACCTTTCGGCATATACATGAAGGCTGCGACAGACCCGCCGAGCGTTAGGAAAGTGAGCGTCAGCGTCACACGCCGCCAGCGCATGACAAAGGCCAGGCTGCTGGCATAAGCACCTTGCAATATGGCAAACCCACGTTCCAACACCTTACCGAACCAGCTTTCCTTCTCGGAATGCGCAGGACGGAGCCAACGACTACACAACATCGGCGTGAGTGTGAGTGAGACCAAGCCAGACACTAGGATGGCGAAACTGATGGTCACCGCGAATTCGCGAAATAAACGACCAATAATCCCGCCCATGAAGAGAACGGGAATGAAGACTGCTATCAGCGAAATCGTCATGGAAATAATAGTAAACCCAACTTCTTTAGCGCCACGATAGGCGGCTTCCAATGGTTTCATCCCATCTTCGATATGGCGCATGATATTTTCTAACATCACGACGGCATCATCTACGACGAACCCAACGCAGAGCGTGAGCGCGAGAAGCGAGACATTGTTGATGCTGAAGCCGAAGAGCGCCATCCCACCATAGGTGGCGATGATGGAGAGCGGCACGACGATCGCCGGAATAAGCGTGGCGTTGAGACGTCGCAGAAATAAGAAAATGACAAGGATGACGAGTGCAATCGCCAGCAGCAGCGTGAACTGAACATCATCAACTGAATGCTTGATGGAGACGGACCGGTCGAAGAGCGGCGTCATGGTAACGGACGCGGGCAGTTGCGCCTTGAAGACAGGCAGCAGCGCGCGTACCTTTTCGACGACCTCAATCGTATTGGCATCCGGCTGGCGCTGCACGGCGATGACGACGGCATTGTTGCCGTCAATCGCACCGAAAGTGCGCGTATCTTCAACCGAGTCGGTCACATTCGCGACATCCTGCAGCCGTACCGGCGCGCCATTGCGCCAAGCAACAATGAGTCGGCGAAACCCAGCAGCATCCTCCGGCTGCCCCACAACTTTCAGATTAAACAGCTGTTG
>JAGOHT010000160.1 GCA_017996055.1 Alphaproteobacteria bacterium | reverse complement strand
ACTTCACTAAAGTTGCTCATATCCGGACCAAAGGCGACTGCGGCATCGAGCAACGCGGGCTCAAGCGGGTTATGGCCGCCAAGCGTGCTGAACGAGCCACCGACGACAGCAATAGGACACTGGCGATAAAACAAGCCCAATTCTCCGAGCGTATCAGCCAGATAGACCTGTGTTTCAGCAACAGGCTGTTCGCTATGGCTACGCTGCCGTACCATCAAGCCATGCTTGGCGAGCAAGGCAAGTATTTCGGGCGCGCGGCTAGGGTGACGAGGCACCAGCAACAGCAAAAGCTCTGGAATAGTCTCAAGCAAAATGTTATGTGCGCTGGCTGCAAGTTCCTCTTCACCCGAATGGCTGGAGCTGAAGAGCCAGGTCGGCCTGGCTCCAAGCGATTTGCTGAGCTTCGCCCGGCCGAAACTATCATCCGGCAATGGAAGTGCAGCGAATTTGAGATTACCGGCAAAGGCGACCGACTGTGCGCCTAGCCGCCGTAAGCCGTCTTGGCCGTTGTCCGTCTGAGTCAGCACCAGAGAAAATGTGCCGAGCATCTCCCGAATCCAGCCGCTGGCAAAACGCCAGTTGCGCTGAGTCTTCTCCGACAGGCGTGCATTCAGTAGCGCTGCCGGAACTCTGTTCTTGCGTAAGGCTGCGAGCAGATTTGGCCATAACTCCGATTCCAGCCAGAGCGCTCCATTTGGCTGCCAGTGTGCTATAAAACGCGCGACACAGGCAGGCACATCCACGGGAACATACTGGTGAATGGTGCGCGGCGGTAGGCGCGTGGCCAGAATACGTGCGGAAGTGACGGTGCCGGTTGTGATGAGAAAATGCGTTTCTGGTAGTTGCGCCGCCAGCTTCTCGAGCAGTAGCAAGGTGGACATCGCCTCGCCGACGCTTGCCGCATGCACCCAAATGAGTTTGCCCTTCGGTCGCTCGGTGCTGGCATAGCCGAAGCGCTCATGCAGACGTTCGGGGTCTTCCTTACCCTGATCTTCGCGCCGCCCCAAGAGCATGTGAACGAGCGGGTGGGCGGCTGCCGTCAACAGATGGTAGGCGCATTGCCACAGGCTCATTCAAAATCATCCAAGCGGGGTTTATTTTGGTGGTGTGAGCGCCAGTCTAGCGCACCACGTAGAAGATATTTGCCACTCCATTGCATCAGCGGCAAGCCAGGAATCCGCTGCACAAGTGCCAATGGCCAGCCAATCAGCAAATCATAGATCAATTGCCGGAACCAGTGGCGCTCAAGCGGGGCTAAGGAGGCCATCATGGCCCGAATAAATTCCTGGGTACAGGCCTCCCAGCTATAATTTTGCTGGACAAAACTGCGTGGTATTTCTGACGTAACCATATTCAGCATGACTTTTTGCAGCGCCAGGCTGATGTCCGAGTCGATGCAGTAGAAATCATGCCGCTGAGCACGGGCAAAGATGCTGTTTTGGCCAGGGCCTGGGCAGGCAGCGACTGGCAAACCGCTTGCCATTGCTTCCAGCAGAACTAGCCCAAAAGTGTCGGTCATCGATGGAAAAACGAATACATCGGCTGCGCGGTAATAGGCCGCGACTTCCTCTGGCTTCGCGACCGCACCAACATAGCGCGCTTGCGGATATTGAGCACGTAAGGCGGGGAGGAGCGGGCCGTCACCGACAATCACCTTGCTCCCTGCAAAAGGTGCGGCAAGAAACGCCGCGATATTTTTTTCCACCGCAATTCGCCCGACAAAGATGGCAATGGGGCGCGTCAGGCCTTCATACTCGGGATGATTTTTTGCCCCAGGCTGGAATACCGTCGTCGATACGCCGCGTGACCAGATTTGTAGGCGATCAGCGGCGACCTTGTTTGCATTGAGCAAAGCCGCGACGGCTTCGGTCGGTACCATAACGGCGCTGGCGGCATTATGGAAGCGGCGCAGGAAGCGATAAGCCAGAAACTGGGCTACGCCACCGCCCCAACCGCGTAGTAGTCTAATTTTATTAACCCGCGCCGCGACATATTCTGGAAAACAGGTGTGATAGGCCGTGGTGAAGCGCAGGTTTTCGGCCAGGCAAATACGCCGCGCCGCAGCACCCAGCGTGCCTTCCGTCGCAATATGAATAATGTCCGGCTTAAATTCGCGCAGCGCCTTAGCGATGCGGCGACTGCCGAAAAGCTCCAGCTTTATTTCAGGATAAAAGGGCAGGGGAATCACTAGCGCGCTATCCTTGCCCGGCGCGATGAGATGAACAGCATAGCCGCGCTGCTCCAGCATAGCGATGGTCGCTTCCAGCGTCCGCACCACGCCGTTGATTTGTGGGTGCCATGCGTCGCTGATGATGAGAATCCGCTTAGCGGAAGTATGGTTCGCCATGGCGTTCAGGTTTGGACAGCCGGTTCATGCTGATCAGGAACGGCCATGTTTTGCAAAAGCGCATCGCGCTCTTTGGGCCAGTTTATAATCTGCAACCTGCCGTCAAAATGCTCGACCAAGGCCGTGCAGGATTCGACCCAGTCACCGTCATTGCAATAAAGCACATCGCCGATCATCCGCATTTCTGCTTTGTGAATATGGCCACAAACAACCCCGTCCGCTTTATGGCGGCGTGCGGTATCGGCGATAAAGTTCTCATAATCGCTGATATGTTCGACAGCGTTTTTGACCTTCTGCTTGAGATAGGCAGACAGCGACCAATAGGAAAAACCGAGCTTGCGGCGGACGAAATTGAAAATGACATTGATACCGAGCAAGAGCGTGTAAGCCGCATCACCAACATGTGCCAGCCACTTGGCGCAGCCCATGACGGCATCGAACTGGTCACCATGAAGAATATAAAGTTTTTTGCCGTCGGCGGTCGTGTGCATAATTTCATTCGTCACCAGCACGCCGCCAAAATGCAGGCCGAGGTAATCGCGTGCTGCCTCATCATGATTGCCAGGCAAGAAGATAACCTGTGCCCCGTGGCGTGACTGGCGCAACAATTTCTGGATGACGTCGTTATGTTCCTGCGGCCAGTACCAGCGTTTACGCAGTTGCCAGCCATCGACGATGTCGCCGACGAGATAGAGATACTCGGTTTCCATATGACGAAGGAAATCGAGTAAGATATCGGCACGGCAACCGCGCGTGCCAAGGTGGATATCAGAGAGCCACACAGCACGGAAACGCAACACCGGCAAGGGTGCAGTTGGCGTTTCGGCTGAAGCGCTGGACATCAGCGCCGCGCCGAGAGTGGCGTGATCCATTTTCACCGCGCGAGCATAAGCTATAACCCGGCGACTGTCATGCCCTCGATCCGCAGAGTAGGTGATTCGCGGTCAAGGCGCAGTGCGAGATCGTTCGCGGCCGTCATCGCCGCGAACATTTCCTTAAGATTCCCGGCAATTGTCATTTCATTGACCGGATGGGCGATAACCCCGTTTTCGATCCAAAAGCCTGCAGCGCCGCGGCTATAATCGCCGGTAACGCCATTGACGCCCATGCCAATCAATTCAGTGACATAAAAGCCCTGCTTGATGTCTTGGATAAGTTCCTGCGGGCTGAGCTTGCCAGCACCAATCGCGATATTGCTTGGGCTGGCACCAGGCGGAGAACTAGCTCCGCGACCGGCATGACCTGTGCTCTTCATGCCAAGCTGACGCGCAGCACGTAAGTCAAGGAGCCAAGTCGTCAGCACGCCGTCGTCAATCAGCTGCTTCGGAGTAGTGGCAATTCCCTCGGCATCGAAAGGGCGACTGCGCATGCCGCGGGCGCGGTGCGGGTTATCCGTGACCGTAAAGCCAGCCGGAAAGATTTTCTGTCCCATCGCATTTTGCAGAAAGCTGGTGCCGCGACAAATGGCGCTGCCATTAATGGCGCTGGCAAAATGGCCAATGAACGAAGCTGCAACGCGCGGTTCAAAAACGATTGGATATTTTCCCGTCGGCATTTTGCGCGCTCCCAAGCGCTTGATGGCGCGTTCCCCGGCGCGCTTGCCCACGGTTTCCGGCGGCAACATGTCGGCGGCGTAAACCGCGCTCGTATAATCATAGTCGCGTTCCATCGCCGTATCTTTTCCAGCGATGACAGAAACCGAAAGCCCATGAGAACTGCGACGATAATTGCCTGCAAAGCCATTGCTCTGCCGGATGTGCACACTGGTGCTGCCCCAGCCACCCTCGGCCTCATCAGTGTTCGTCACGCCGGCAACCTTGAGGGCTGCGGCTTCCATCGCCAGCGTTTGCTTGACGAGTGCGTCGGTCGTCGGGCGGCCAGCATCAAAAATATCTAACGTCGGCGGATGTGTGACAATTTCATCCGGCGCGGCGAGGCCACAATACGGGTCTTCCGGCGATAGGCGTGCCATGCTGACAGCGCGGCTCACCAGTTCGGCCAGCGCAGTGTCGGAGAAATCGGTGCTCGCCACCATCGCCTGCTGCTTGCCAATGAAGAGCCGCAGCCCCAGCTGAGCGGCTTCACTCGCCGTAACACTATCGACCTTGCCGTGGCGTACCCGCACACTTTGCGACTCTTCCTGCATATGGAGTATGTCGACAGCATCTGCCCCGGCTTTGAGTGCCGCTTTCAGCAGGTCGTCGAGGAGGGCGGCTGGGGCGATCGGTGTAGCGGACGGCATAGCGGAAACTTTCAAGCAAGAGGCGGGCAGTAAATTCAGACAGCCTGTAAGCCGGGTTCTGTCCGGCGCATCCTGCACCGGGGTAACCATTCATCTGGGATGACCATTACTGATCACCTCGAGCAGCCAACCCGAGCGGCGGATGCGGGAACATCTGTTGTTGCCAACGTGCCACTCCTATTCGGCTTTGCTTCCGGTGGGGTTTGCCCTGCCGCCGCCCATTGCTGGGGGCGCGGTGCGCTCTTACCG
>JAGOHT010000022.1 GCA_017996055.1 Alphaproteobacteria bacterium | reverse complement strand
GCCTCGCATTTTCCTGGTCTTGGGCCAGTAGAGCGCAAGCTGTACATTTATCTCGCCGGTATGGCTGAGAATGCCACGAGTTACTTCCGGGTGCCGACTGACCGCGTGCTCGAACTTGGGACGCGCGTCGAAATCTAAGCGAGCCAGTGCCGTAATAATTCTGTCGTGCGTTCCGGTTGTTCGAGTGGCGGTAGATGGCCGCAATGTGGAATAATCGTGACTTGCGCCTGCGGGATGAGTCCGGCGGTTTCGTGCGCAATCTCCGGTGGCGTGAGTTGATCCTCCGCGCCAACGACAACTAAGGTCGGACAGCGGATGGCCGGCAGGGAAGGGCGGCTGTCAATGCGCCCAAGGATGGCGGTTTGTTGCCGCTCAAAGCCCTCCTGCCCAATCCGTGCCGCCATGCCGAGGACGGTTTCCGTGATGGCGTGATTTTCAAGATTGCTGGGATGAATGAGCATCGGCAGCAAGCGCGGCGTCACCCCCTTAAACTTGCCGGTTTGCGAGAGACGGATAAGCCCTTGTCGTTTTTCGCGCTGCTCCGGCGTATCAGGTCGTGCGGAAGTGTCGAATAGTGCCAGCCTGGTTACGCGTTCCGGTGCTTGGCGCATGATTTCCATGGCGACGTAGCCCCCCATCGAGAGACCTGCGAGCGAAAAGTGGGGTGGCGCGGTGGCAAGAACTTGGGCGGCAAGGTCGGGCAGATTATTGTGCATGGCCAGGCTGGGAACGGTTACTTGCCAAGCCTCGGCCAAGGACTGGCTTTGTGCGTGCCATAAGGCCGCATCGCATAACAAACCAGGCAGAAGGATGAGATGACTCATGAAAAGCCTTGTAAAAACAGGGAATTTTAATTTCTAGCGCGATTTTTCTGTCACAGCCCTTAAAATATGTGCTATCAGGCGCGGCAATCAAGTGAAAGCGATTATGAACGACATAACACCGGAATCGACCGACTACCCCACTGAGCCTGAGGCGAATGCGACTTCAGGGGAAGAATTTACGGCGCTCGGCTTGAGCCCCGACATTGTGCGCGCTGTTGTCGAGAAGGGCTATACTACGCCCACGCCCATTCAAGCGCAGGCCATTCCGACTATTTTGATGGGGCGTGACGTGCTCGGCGCGGCGCAGACCGGCACCGGCAAGACGGCGAGCTTTACGCTGCCGATGATTGAAATTCTTGCGCAGGGACGCGCGAAGGCGCGGATGCCGCGTTCGCTAGTGCTGGCGCCGACGCGTGAACTCGCCGCGCAAGTCGCGGATAACTTCGTCACCTATGGCAAATATCACAAGCTCAGCATGGCGCTGCTCATCGGCGGCGAAACCATGGACGAGCAAATTCGCAAGCTCGACCGTGGTGTTGATGTGCTGATCGCCACGCCTGGCCGTATGATGGATTTGCATGGCCGTGGCCGCGTGCTGCTCAACGATATTAAAATTCTGGTTATCGATGAAGCCGACCGGATGCTCGATATGGGCTTTATTCCGGACGTCGAAAAGATTGTCGCGCTGTTGCCTCCGCTACGGCAAACGCTATTCTTCTCAGCGACTTTGTCCACGGAAGTGAAGAAAATAGCAGCGCGCTTTTTGAGCAATCCGAAGGAAGTGACCGTTTCACCTTCGGCTACTACGGCGACGACGGTTGCCCAGCATCTCATCAAGGTCTCCGAGCGCCAGAAACGTGAGGCTCTGCGCCTGCTGCTCAAGCAGGAGCAAGTTCAGAACGCGATGATCTTCTGCAATCGTAAGCGCGACGTCGCCTTGTTGTTCACCTCGCTGTCGCGCCATGGGTTCAATGTCGGCGCCTTGCATGGTGATATGGTGCAAAGCAAGCGCACCGAGACGCTGGACGCATTTAAGCGCGGTGACGTGACGATGCTGGTTTGCAGCGATGTCGCGGCGCGCGGACTTGATGTCAGTGGTTTGAGCCATGTTTTTAATTTTGACGTGCCTTTTAATGCTGAAGACTATGTGCATCGCATTGGTCGCACCGGTCGTGCGGGCAAGAGTGGCGTTGCTTATACACTGGCCACGCCGGATGACGAAAAGCTGGTCGCGGGCGTTGAACGGCTGATTAAACAAACGCTGCCGGTCATGGCCTTGCCGATAGCCGCTGGTGATGAAGCCCTTGAGACAGAAGTACCTGCAGTCAGAGACCATGCGCCGCGTGAACGCAGGCCGCGCCCACCACGGCAGACCGAATCACGTGCCTCCACGGCAAAGCCGCGCCGTGATTCGCCGCGTCCCGTTGCGGCAACGCAGCCGGAGGATGATCCATCGGATGCGGATAAAGCCGGCTTTGGCGACCATTTGCCAGCTTTTATGCGCTAAGACCGCCACACACTGTCGCGATTTTCCTTTGCGCTCTTTACGTTAGGGTCGAGCTCTGGCACTTTCGTTTCATGATTAGACGAATATTGCTTTTAGGTTTTCTGCTTTCACTATCGGCACCGGTTCATGCAATTGGACCTTCGCCGGATCGGGATAATACGCCCGTTGTGCTCAATGCCGACCAGGTAACCTACGACCAGAATGCTGATGTCGCGACCGCCATTGGTCATGTCGAGGTCGCGCAGGGTGGGCGCTTGCTGCGCGCCGATAAAATTATCTATGATAAGAAACGCGATGTTGTGACAGCCTGGGGAAACGTTGCCCTCATTGAAGCAGATGGGCAGGTCAGCTTCGCCGATAAGTTTGAAGTCAGCAGCGATATGAAGCAGGGTTTCGTCGATGAAATCGGCGTTTTGCTTACGGATAATTCGCGCTTTGCCGCGCAGGAAGGCGAGCGTGTTGATGGTCGCTACATCATTTTGCGGCGGGCGACGTATTCCGCCTGCGACCTCTGCAAGGAGGACCCGAAGAAGCCCCCGCTCTGGCAACTCAAAGCCGCGAAGGTCATGCACGATAACGAGACCAAGCGCATCACCTATCGTGATGCTTTTTTGGAAGTCGCTGGGGTTCCGGTTTTTTATACTCCGTATTTTTCACACCCAGACCCAACGGTAAAGCGCAAGAGCGGCTTCTTAACGCCAATGGGTGGGAGTAGCAGCAATATCGGTAGTTTCGCGACGATTCCGTATTATATCGACATTGCTCCTGATAAAGATTTAACGCTAAGCCCGACAATCAGCGGCAAAGATGGATTCCAGTTTGCGGCGGAGTATCGGCAGCGCTTTACTCATGGCGCAATGAAGTTCGATGGCAGCGCCGTCATTGCCGACCGTGTCAACGACCAAAATGTGTTACAAAAGGGTGCGCTGCGTGGTCACCTGTTTGGTGATGTCGCGTTCGACTTGGGCGAGTCGCACCGTGCTGGCGCAAAAATCGCCTTTACCTCAGACAAAAGCTATCTTTATCGTTATCGTATCCCGACCAGTGATGTCTTGGAGAACCGCGCCTATGTCGAGTATTTTCGTGGGCGAGATTATGCTGATATCGAAGGGATGTTCTTTCAGGATTTGCGCCCAGGCGAACGCCAGGTAGAACCGCTCGCACTGCGCGCGGCATACAGTGCGGTTGGCGCTCCGAACGCGACCATGGGTGGGCGTTGGGAAGTTGACGCCAACGTAGTGAGCTTGACGCGAGATAGCACGGAAACTTCACCGTTGACGCGTGGCCCAGATTCCAAGAGGGCTTCGCTGTCGTTTGGATGGGAACGGCAGATGGTCTCTGACCTCGGTTTGGTTGCGAGCATTGCCGGCCATGTGCGTGGTGACCTTTTCTTTGCCGATCGATTGCGAGACCCTGCCAACGCGAACAGTGTTTATAGCAAGGCTTATAGCCAAAGGGTGTTGCCGGTTGGGAGTATACTGCTGCGTTATCCGCTTGGTCGACAGGGCGAGCACTGGCGACAAACCATTGAACCGATTGTCGCCGTCACCGCTTCGCCAAATCTGACGCGTGACCCTCATATCGTCAACGAAGACAGTCAGGGTACCGAGTTTGACGTCACCAATCTCTTTGCCACCAATCGTTTCTCCGGTGTTGACCGTTATGAAACAGGGGTGCGTGCGACTTATGGGCTGCGCACGGCAGCTTATGATGACTCGGGTGGCAGCTATGGGGCGATGTTGGGGGCGAGTACGCGGCTGACCGAGAATCTGGATTTTCCGGCTATATCGGGCTTGCGTGATGAACAATCCGACTTGGTGGGGTATTTACGCGCCAATCCTGTGCCATGGTTTGGGGCCAGCTATAATTTCCGCTTAAATAAGGATACCCTCCAGCCGCGTTATAGTGAATTTGGCGGCTTTATTGGCGAAGCCTGGTTCCGGCCAACTGTGCAATATCTTGCTGTTGATGGGCTTGATGCCAACAATAACC
Source organism: Alphaproteobacteria bacterium (assembly GCA_017996055.1). Taxonomy (GTDB): domain Bacteria; phylum Pseudomonadota; class Alphaproteobacteria; order UBA9219; family RFNS01; genus JAGOHT01. The sequence goes on along the minus strand of JAGOHT010000022.1, from coordinate 13,948 downwards.
AATCGACGATCTCGGAAATTACTTACGGTTTTTCAACCAATTTCATGCCTTATTGGACTTTTGCGGCTTCGCAGCGGCGGGCGCTGAAGAGCGATGCTGGGCCGCGCAATACAGGGGCCAGCCTGACTTATCACGATGAGTGCACGACTGTAGGGCTAACCGTCAATCATGACGACGTGACCAGGCCAGATTTAAGTTCGGGGACAACTTTTATGATAACGGTCTATCTGCGAAATCTCGGCGGCTTACAATCCGGCGGTATTTCCACGGGAGCTGGTGACAACCGGCAAACGACACGGCCATGAGTAAAAAGAAAAAGAAGATCGCTCCAGCGGAAGAACAGGTTGTCCTGCGGCGTGTTACGGCCTTCGATTTTTCATTTACGTCGATAGATGGACTGCCGATGCCACTCGGTGTTTGGGCAGGAAGGCCATTGCTCATCGTCAACACGGCATCAAAATGCGGCTTTACCCCGCAATATCAAGAACTACAGGAGCTATGGGAAACATATCGTGATCGTGGTCTGGTCGTGATAGGGGTGACAAGCAACGATTTTGGCAAGCAAGAGCCGTGGGGTGAAGAAAAGGTTCGTGCTTTTTGCACAAAACGTTATGGCGTCAATTTTCCGTTGACTGCAAAGACGCGAGTTTTTGGGCTAGGAAAACACCCATTTTATAAGTATGCAGGGCGCTGGGCTGGGTTTGTTGGTACTCCAAAATGGAATTTTCATAAGTATCTTGTGAGCCCAGAAGGGTATATGTTTGATTGGTTCTTCCCTTTCACATCGCCCATGGCGCCACAAGTGACGCAAGCGATTGAGTTGCTCTTGCCGCCTGTTGCCTGATGCGCTTTTTCTTCGCGTGACAAATGCACATTTTTTTCGCAAACTCCAATCAAGCGCTTTACCGCGCACGATGACGTAAGAGAAAGGATTATGCCATGCAGCTAAAGAAATCATCTTTGCTGGGACTAACACTCTTCTTATTGATGGCGCTCTTCGCATCCACCAATGTCTCCGCGGCCGAAAAGGACAAGCAGCCAACCATGGACCCAGAAAACGTTCTCTATATCGATATCCCCTTTGGCCGTGTCACAGTAGTGATGCGCCCAGACTTGGCACCTAATCATGTTAAGCGCATCAAGGAACTCGCTCGCCAAGGCTTTTACAATGACCTGCCGTTTCATCGTGTGATTGATCGCTTCATGGCTCAGACCGGTGATCCCAAGGGTGATGGCACCGGTGGTTCCGGCCAAAATCTGAAGGCTGAGTTTTCTAAAGAGCATCATCTGCGTGGTACAGTTTCGATGGCGCGTGCGGCTTCGCCGGACTCCGCAGATAGTCAGTTCTTTATCGTCCTCGCCGACTCGCCGCATCTCGATAACAGCTACACCATCTGGGGACAGGTCGTTTCCGGCATGGAGGCTGTCGATATGATTAAGAAGGGCGAGACCTTCAACAACGGCATCGTCAACGACCCGACAAAGATGCTCAGGGTTCAGGTCGCCGCTGACGTCAAGCAATGAGATGACGCCGGTTCATATTATCGGCGCCGGCATGGCCGGCGCCGAAGCAGCCTGGCAGCTTTTGCAAGCCGGTGTTCCGGTTGTTATTCATGAGATGCGTGGTGTGTGCGCAACCGATGCCCACCAGACGACTGACTTTGCTGAATTAGTCTGCTCGAACTCATTCCGCTCGGACGACTCTGAATACAACGCCGTTGGCCTGTTACATAACGAGATGCGTCGCTGCAGCTCGCTCATCATGGCAACTGCAGATAAGCATCAGGTTCCGGCGGGCGGCGCACTCGCTGTTGATCGCGGTGGCTTTGCTGCCGCTGTAACAGAGAACATTACCAATCATCCTCTGGCCACTGTGGTGCGTGAGGAAATTGCGGCGCTTCCCTCATTTGTGGAGGCCAATGACCCGCATGGATGGGATTCCGTTATCATTGCCACCGGTCCGCTGACGGCGGAAAGCCTTGGAAAATCTATCCGAGAACTGACAGGGGATGAATCGCTGGCGTTTTTTGATGCGATTGCGCCGATTGTTTATCGCGAGTCCATCGATATGAGCCGAGCCTGGATGCAGTCACGCTATGACAAGGTTGGCCCTGGCGGTAATGGGGCGGACTATATCAACTGCGCGATGGACAAGACACAGTATGAGGGGTTTATTGCAGCGCTCATCGCAGCACCCAAGACTGATTTTAAAGAATGGGAAAAGAACACGCCCTATTTCGAAGGCTGTTTGCCGATAGAGGTGATGGCGGAGCGCGGCGTTGATACGCTGCGCTACGGCCCGATGAAGCCCGTCGGCCTCACTAATCCGCACACGCAGGCACGGCCATATGCCGTCATTCAATTACGGCAGGATAATGCGTTGGGCACGCTCTATAATCTCGTCGGGTTTCAGACCAAGCTCAAATATGGCGAGCAGACCAGTGTTTTCCGGATGATTCCGGGACTGGAGCAGGCGGAGTTCGCCCGCCTCGGCGGACTACATCGCAATACCTTCATCAATAGTCCGCGGTTGCTTGATGCCGAACTGCGGCTCAAAGCGCGGCCAAATATTCGTTTCGCCGGGCAAATAACGGGCGTTGAAGGTTATGTTGAGTCCGCCGCGATGGGGCTGCTGGCGGGACGTTTCGCTGCCGCGCAACGGCTCGGCCGAACTCAGACACCGCCACCGCGTACCACGGCGCTTGGCGCACTGCTCGCGCACATTACCGGCGCAGCGGTAGCAGAAACATTCCAGCCGATGAATGTCAATTTCGGGCTGTTTCCGGAAATTGAGAACGCACCACGCAAAATTGGTGGGCGCGAACGCAAGAAGCTCTATACGGATCGCGCGAAAGCCGATTGTGGTGCTTGGCTCGCAGCCTAGAGTTTGCCGTAGCGCCATAAGCCGACGATATCCTTCACCTCATTGAGGTGCTTGTCGGCCAACTCGCTAGCGCGCTCCGCGCCTTGGCGAAGGATATTATCCAGCGCCGTCGTGTCAGCCTGCAATTCCCTTAGCCGTACTGAGATTGGCGCTAGCTTCGCAACAGCCACGTCGGTCAGTTCTTTCTTGAAAGTCGAGAATTGTGCGCCCGCTTGTTTAGCCAGTACGGCGGCTTTCGTCGTATCGGTAAGCGCCGCATAGATAGTGACGAGATTGTCTGCTTCAGGTCGAGATTCTAGCGCCGTGGTGCTGTCGGGTAGTGGGTCGGAATCCGTCTTCGCCTTGCGGAATTTTAGCGCAATCGTATCCGCATCATCCGTCAGGTTGATGCGCGAATAATCGGACTCGTCTGACTTGCTCATCTTCTTGCTGCCATCGCGGAGCGACATCACGCGGGTGGCCTCACCCAAAATTTGCGGTTCAGGCAAGCCAAAATAATCCACGCCGAATTGGCGATTAAACGCACCGGCTAAATCGCGCGTTAGCTCAAGATGCTGCTTCTGATCCTCGCCAACCGGCACATGCGTTGCTTTGTAAATGAGGATATCGGCGGCCATCAGCACGGGGTAGGAATAAAGACCGAGCAACTCATGGTCGCGGTTCTTCGCTGTCTTGTCCTTATACTGCGTCATCCGGTTAAGCCAGCCGAGAGGCGTCATCGTATTGAAAATCCAGCCAAGCTCGGTATGGGCGCGCACGGCGCTTTGCGGGAAGAGTATGCTCTTGGTTGGGTCAACACCTGCGGCGATATAGGCGGCTGCCGTGCTGCGGATGGAGGCGCGCAGCGCCGACGGATCTTGCGGCACGGTAATCGCGTGCAAATCAACCATGCAATAAAAACACTCGGCTTCATCTTGCAGCTTAACCCAGTTGCGGAGCGCGCCGAGGTAATTGCCAAGGTGAAGCTGGCCGGTGGGCTGCATGCCAGAGAGAATACGTTTGGTCATGATAAATCCTGATTTATTCTTGCTGTATTGTTGAGGCTTCCTTACGCGGGCGGCGCAGCATAGCAGGCAAGTCTTGCCAGCGCCAAGCACCGGAAAGCTGCACAAACAGTGCATAGCCGAGCAAAGCACCGCCAATCAGCAGTGTGAGGCCGACAAGTTCCTGATAGAGCCGCGGCGTCTCAAAGAAACTTTGCAGTAGAAATTGTAGCCCGATAAGCAGACCAGCCATCAACATCCCGCTTACGAGCAGCCGCGGAATTTGCCGCTTTGCCTCAGCATCTAACAGGCTGCGGCTTTGCTTGTGGAGCAGCCAGAGCAGCATGAGCGCATTGACCCAGGTGGCAATGCCACTAGCCAACGCGATGCCGACATGGCCGAGCTGCATGAATAGTGCTGCTGCTACCACCATATTCGTTGCCAGCGCTAGCATCGCGATTTTCACCGGTGTGCGTGTATCCTGCCGCGCGAAGAAGCTAGAGGCAAAGACCTTGACAAGCAGGAATGCCGGAATCCCGATGGCATAGGCACGTAAGGCTGCCGCGGTCGCCACTGTTTCGGAAGTGCCGAACGCGCCATGCTGAAACAGCGTTTGGATAATCGGCTCCGCCGCGACAATAAGCCCGATCGTCGCGGGCAAGCCCAGTGCCAGCACGACAACGACAGCACGGCTGAAGAAGTAACGAATTTTATCCTCGTTCCCTTCCTGGACATGCTGCGAGAGAATGGGCAGCAGAGTTGTCGCTATGGCGATACCGATGACTCCAAGTGGCAGCTGGTTCAAGCGGTCGGCATAGAAGAGGTAAGAAACTGCACCTGTAGGCAGGAAGGAGGCCAGGATGGTGGAAACGACGATATTCACTTGCGCTGCGCCAGCGCCGAGCGCTCCGGGGCCAATCTGCTTAAACAACAAGAGAATGCGAGGCGTGAGGCGTGGTCGCTGCCAAGGAATGGGCAGACCCGCGCGATGGCAGTGATAGAGGAGATAGAGATATTGGATAACCCCGGCGAGTGTCACCGCCCAGGCTAGAGCATAGCCGACTTCCAGACTGAACCAGACGGTGCCGATAAGCATCGCAATCAGCGTCAGATTATAGAGAATGGGCGCGGCCGCGGCGGGAGCAAAACGCTTGTTGGCGTTGAGCACACTGCCCTGTAAAGCGCTCACGGAGATGAGCAAGAGATAAGGAAAAGTAATCTGGCTGAAGGCAACTGCCAGTTTATATTTTCCTGGCTCGTCGCCAAACCCGGGTGCAAGCCCATGCATTAGCCACGGCATTGCCAGCATGACAAGCACTGTAAAAGGCAGCAGCACGGTAATCATCATTGCCAACGCTTCGGCGGCGAAATCGCGCGCGGCTTCCGCCCCGTTCTGATGCTTCTCTTTGGTGTAGAGTGGCACAAAGGCGGCGTTAAATGCGCCTTCGGCAAAGAGGCTGCGGAAAAGATTGGGTAGGCGCTGTGCGACGAAGAAAGCGTCTGCCACTGGTCCCGCGCCGACTATTGCCGCCGTCGCACTATCGCGGATAAATCCGGCGAGGCGTGAGAGCAGCGTGAGGCCGCTGACGGTAAAGAGGGAGCGCGCGAACGACATATCAGGGCTTCGTTGCTAACTGATAAAACAGGCAGCCCAAGAGGCTGAGGCACAAAGCTGGCGCGAATGGCGATTGCTCGCTGCCCATCACCCGCTTCCATATTAGGCCATTAATTGCGCCGAGAAAGCCGGCGATGATGAGAAACCAGATGAGCGTGGTCATTTGCAACCACAGCCCAGCGGCGGCGAAGAATTTGACGTCGCCTAATCCCAGCATCTCCTTACGCCTTAGCCAGCTATAGCCATAAGCCATAAGCAAACCTAGCAACAGCATGATGCCGCCCATCATCAGGCCGATGGTCAGCTCGCCGCCGCCAGCCAGCAGCCAGCAAAAGCCCAGACCAGCGAGCACGATATTGAACCAATCAGGTATAATCCCGAATAATAAATCTACGATAGCTATAGCGGGTAACAATCCCATAGCCAGGCAGATCCAACAGGTGCCGAAGCTCGGTCCACCCATGCCGCCTGCTACCGCGCCGCAAAGCAGCGCCACAAGCTCGGCAGTGGGTACCGCCCATTGCCGCATTTGCTGAGCGCAAGGGCAGGGGAATTGCAGCGCTTGTGGCCTCAGCAGCCAGCCGAAAAGCGGTAGCATTTCATGCAGACGTGCTGGCCGTTGGCAATAGAGACATTCCGGCCAATAAGTCTCGCCGGGCATGCGGTCAGCCAAGCGTAGGCCAATATGCATCGCCCCGCTGGCCATCAGCAGGCTTACGAAACCACCAAGAAGTATGCAGAGAATATCAGTCAACGGGACAACGCGGTTGGGATGGAGGGGCGGTAAACGAAGACCATAATGGATTTTACGGGTGCCGATAACCTCAAAAATCGTGGGGGCGCGCAGAGAATTACAGAATAAAAAATTATGCTTGGCAAAGCCTTGGCTGCCCCCTAGTATCCGCTTCGTCGCCCGGCAGGCGAAATGCGCTAAAAATACGACGCTCACTGCCGTTGGACGGAATCAGCGCTGACTTAGAATTGACAAATTGGTTAATTCTCGCGCAACGTGGCGATAGATAGACCTTTTTATTGGATGGCATAATGAATATGAGACAGGGGCCGAATGGCCGTCGTGGACCGCGTCGCCCGCATTCTGGTGGTGGCGGAGGAAGCAACGGCGGTGGTGGTGGAAATGGTGGTAATGGCGGCCAGCATGGCGCCCCGCGTGGTGAGCAGCCGCGTCGCTCCGCTGCCTCGCTGCGGAACCAGAGTTTTGATAGCAATGGCCCTGATGTCCGCGTGCGTGGCAATGCCTGGCAGGTTTTTGAGAAATATCAGTCGCTAGCACGTGATGCGCAAATGGCTGGTGACCGCGTCGCGGCGGAAAACTTCCTGCAGCACGCTGAGCATTATTATCGCATCATCGAAGCGATTAACGAAGCGACAGCGGCGGAGCAAGCCGCCCGTGGCTTTGGCGCTCAACCGGAAACACGGCCAGCTTTCCCCGCTCCGGTAACGTCCGAGGGCGCACAGGTCGAGTTGCGCGGTGCTGCACAAGTTTTTGCTACGACGGAGAATGCCGTACAGCCACAGGCGGCTGCGCCTGCCGCTCCGCAAGAACAGGCAGAGGCGAACTCGCCGACCAATCCGTTCTTTACGCCGGAAGAAAGCGAAACGGAAACGCAACAGCAAACGGCGCGGGTTGCGGGTTTCTAATCGTAAACCGGCGCTTGCCCGTAGAGTAGGCTAAGCCTATAAACGGGCATGCAAAATTTCTGGAAAATGCACGGTTTAGGGAATGACTTCGTCATTCTCGATTGCCGTTCTGACGGTCTTGAACCGACTGCCAGCATGGTCAAAAAAATCGCGCGCCGCCACCGTGGTGTCGGCTGCGATTTGCTGGTGACGCTGCTGACCCCAACCCTGCCGGGTGTTGACCTAGCCATGCGGCTTTATAACGCCGATGGCTCGGAGGCCGAAGCCTGTGGCAATGCCACGCGCTGTGTCGCACAGCTTTTCCTCGATGCCAGCGGTAAAAACGAAGTTCTGTTCCAGACCAAGGCTGGACTCTTGCCGGTTTGGCGTGCGGGCAAGTCGGATGATGGCCTCCCCCTCTATAGTGTCAACATCGGTAAACCTGAATTTGCCTGGGATAAAATCCCGCTGGCCAGAGTGATGGATACGCTGCGGCTGGATTTGACTGTCGCGGAGCTTTCCCATCCCAGCGCTGTTAATGTCGGCAATCCCCACGCCGTGTTCTTTGTTGCCGATGCTTTGGTAGTCGATTTGGCGTACCTTGGCCCGCAAATTGAGCATCATTCTATGTTTCCACAGCGTATCAATGTCGAAATCTGTCAGGTTCTGGAGCGTGACACGCTGCGGATGCGGGTCTGGGAGCGCGGCGTCGGGATTACGGAAGCCTGCGGTTCCGGCGCGGCTGCCACGCTGGTGGCGGCGGTGCGGCGCGGCCTCGCTGACCGCAAGGCGGAAGTGGTGCTGGATGGCGGCTCGCTCTGGATTGAGTGGCGCGCCGATGACCAGGTCATCATGACCGGCACTGCGAGTGCGGTATATTCCGGCATGTTTGACAAGCAGTTTCTTGCGGAACAGGCATGAGCGCCGCGCCACAGACCGTCAGCTTCGGGTGCCGCCTGAACAGTTATGAGGCGGAAGTCATGCGTCGTCATGCTGCGGCGGCGGGACTGGACAACACCATCATCATCAATACCTGCGCTGTGACCGCTGAAGCCGAGCGGCAAGCACGGCAGACTATTCGCCGTCTGCGCCGTGAGCAGCCGAATGCCAAAATCATTGTCACCGGCTGCGCTGTGCAAGTGCATAGCGAGAGCTTCGCCGCCATGCCGGAGATTGACTACGTTATCGGCAATAACCGCAAGCTGGAGGCTGAAACTTATCGGGCGCTGGATGCGCGCGTGCTGATTGGCGATATGGCGCAGACCAAGGCAACGCCAGCGCCGGAAGTGAGCAGCTTCGCGCATGGTCCGCGCGGCTATGTTCAGGTGCAGAATGGTTGCGACCATCGCTGCACCTTCTGCATCATCCCTTATGGCCGTGGGCCATCGCGCTCTGTGCCTATCGGCGCGATCGCGGCGCAGGTGCGCGCTCTGCTGGAAAACGGCACGAACGAGATTGTGCTGACGGGAGTGGATATCACGTCTTATGGCGCGGATTTGCCTGGCCAGCCGCGACTTGGGCAGATGGTGCGGCGCTTGCTGGCGACGGTGCCGGAGCTGCAGCGGTTGCGGCTCTCCTCCATTGACCCGGCGGAGATGGATGATGATTTGTGGCACCTGATTGCCGAGGAGCCGCGGCTGATGCCGCATCTGCATCTCAGCCTGCAGGCGGCGGACGATATGGTATTGAAGCGCATGAAGCGCCGCCATACGCGCGCCGAAGCGCTGGCGATGTGTCAGAGGGCGCGGGCGCTGCGGCCGGAGGTGACCTTTGGCGCGGATATCATCGCCGGTTTTCCGACTGAGGATGAGGCGATGTTCGCGCGTACGGCGGATTTTATTGGCGAGGCTGACCTCACTTGGTTGCATGTCTTTCCGTATTCCGCGCGCATCGGCACTCCGGCGGCGAAGATGCCGCAAGTGCCTTTGCAGCTTCGTAAAGATCGGGCGGCAAAACTGCGTGCGCTGGCGGCGCAGCAGGTTGCCGCTCATCTTGCTGCGATGCAGGGGCAGACGACCGAAATTCTGGTTGAGCAAACCAGCATTGGGCGCACGCCGCATTATGCGCCGGTGCATTTCTCCGGCAACGCGCCACAAGGAGCTATTGTGCCCGTCACCATCACCGGCATGACCGCCGAGCATTTAATAGGAACTGTATCATGAGCTTTTTTGGCTTCGGCAAAAAGAAAACCGGCGAATTGCCAACACCGGAAGAGGCGCTGCAAGAGCCTGCGCCCGCCGTGGTGCCGGAGGCAACGCCTGCTACTGTGCCGCTTGTCGCCACACCAGATTTTGCGGAGCTGTTGAGCGAGGCCGTAGCTGCGGATGCTGCGGTAGAAGCATCAGAACAAATGGCAGAGCCAGCGCGTGAAACAGCCACTGTTGCGCCGCTCGCTGAAGAAAAACTCGGCTGGTTCGGTCGGCTCAAGGCCGGGCTGCAGAAATCGACGAGCAAATTCTCGGAAGGCATCACCGGCATTTTCACCAAACGCAAGCTGGATGCCGATACGCTGCAAGAGCTTGAAGATTTACTCATCACAGCAGATTTGGGGCCGCAGCTGGCGGCGCGGCTAACGGCGGAGTTCGGCAAAAACCGCTTCGGCAAGGATATCAGCGATACGGAAGTGAAGCAGGCGTTGGCGCAGCAGATGACAGAGATTTTAGCGCCCTATGCCGCACCGCTCGTGCTGGATGGCGCGAAGCAGCCGCAGGTGGTGCTCATCATCGGCGTCAACGGCGTGGGCAAGACCACGACGATCGGCAAATTCGCCCGGCATTATCGCACGCAGGGCAATAAGGTGATGCTGGCGGCGGGCGATACGTTCCGCGCCGCGGCCATCAGCCAGTTGCAAATCTGGGGCGAGCGCACCGGCTGTCCGGTCGTCACGCTACCGCAAGGCGGCGATGCTGCCGCGCTGGCCTATACGGCGCTGGAGCGCGCCAAGGCCGAGGGGATGGATTTGCTGCTCATCGATACCGCCGGGCGGCTGCACAACAAAGCGGATTTAATGGAAGAGCTGGCGAAGATCATCCGCGTCATCAAGAAGCTGGATGCCACGGCGCCGCACAATACGCTGCTGGTGCTGGATGCGACGACGGGGCAGAACGCGCTGGCGCAGGCCGAGACGTTCCTGAAAATGGCGGCGATTACGGGGCTGATTGTCACGAAGCTTGATGGTTCCGCCAAGGGTGGGATGCTTGTGGCGCTGGCGGAGAAAATGAAGCTGCCGGTTCATGCCATCGGCGTGGGCGAGGGGGCGGATGATTTACGCCCCTTCACCGCCGAAGATTATGCGAAAGCGCTGGTGGGGTTGGAGTAAGTGAATAGCTGAAAGTCCCTGCCCCCTTTAGGGTTTAAACGTGGTGAAGCGTTTGTGGTTAGGGGAGGGGTTGGTTCAGCAAGAGTTAATCCTCACCAATAAAATCCAAGGCTTTGCCAAGCAGCAAAGCCTTGGATTTTCTATCCTCTCCCTCAAGGAGAGAGGAGCTGTCAGCTACTTCGCCGTATGACGATTACTGCTTTTTCGAAGAAATCTTCTTTACCTGCTTTTTTGCCTGAACCTCAGCGAGTTGCTTGCGAAGTTTTTCAAGCATCGTGCCGGTTTCGACTGTCAACCGTTCGACAGCGGTTGCCTCGATTTTGCCGACCAAGTCAGAATCATATGTGTCGCCCCAACCCCAAGCCGAGGCATATGACGTGTCTTTATCTGCATAGGCCTGCACAGTGCCGTAAGGGTAAGCTTGCATCACATCTATCAAAGTTGCGGTCGCATAGCCTTCTGTTTCGATGGACTTCGATGGCAAGATGAATCCACCAATAACCGTAATTTTACCTACAGCAAGAAGGTTATCATCTTTGCTATGCTTGCTGTGCACTTCGTATATTAGAACAGCATCAAGATGTTGGCGTGCTGCTGTTAGTCGAATTTTATTTATCGTGGCTTCGGAACTTGAACGATAGGGATAATAATTTGGTGTGAAGTTGTTCGCGGCGTCTTGGAACATACTCGCAATCATTGGGTTTACTGGCGTGAACTCTCCGAACGTTTTCCCGTCAGCCTGAGCAAATTTCCCCCATGCTGCAGCTTCAGCGGGCGGGATATCTGAAAGTTCACCATTTTTTATCCTCGCTAGACCAATACGTGCGGGGAATTGTAAGGTTGGTTCTACTGAAGCAGCATCGCGCAAAAGATCAGCAAATGTTTGTTTTTTGTTTTCTGAAGCCTTCGTGTTGCTGTCTGTAGTTGCTGCCAGATTATGACGTGCTAGGTAATCTTCTCCCGATGAGACATCCGTCGTGGATGAACATGCTGAGAGCAGCATGACAAGGCTAAAAGCACAAAGCATCTGACGCATCATATTCCTCCAAGATTGACTAGTAGGGTTTGCGGATTTTGGTTTAACTCGCCACCTTCACCGGTGGTAATGCTAGGCGGAGGCGCAGCTCTTTCAGGCGTGCATCACCCACCATGTTCGGCGCTTGCATCATCAAATCATCCGCGCAGTGGTTAAGTGCGAGGAGGTTAATTTCGACGATATCCAGCTCTGCGTCCAGCCCTGTTATCATTCGGTCAGTGCCTGGCATTGCGCTGCAACATCGCAGCTGTCTTGCAAAAAACCAAAAAGTGGGTTTTTCTTGGCTTCTATAGTGCCGGCTTGACGCAGGCCTCAATGGGGTGGCGGGCGCAGCGTGGCTAAAACGGAGAGTCGTGATGCCGAAAAATTTCCGTGCCGCCGCTCTGGCCATCGCACTCCCGTTCGCGGCACAGGCCGCACCGAGGCAGGATCCTATGACGCTGACAGGCCACGACCATACGGTGAAAGAATGTATGGAGGCCAGCGAGTTTATTCTGCACGCAGCGCAGGCGCGGGATAATAAGCAGTCAGGCACGAAATTCATGCAACGGCTGGAAGATGATCTCACGCTTGTTCGCAAACTCCCGCCGCACCTGCGCTGGTTCGTCTATAGCAAAACCCACGAAGAATTCCTGCGTGCGTGGGTCAAGGAAGTCTTTGCCACACAACGCAGCCCGCAGGAACTGCAGCGTGATGCACTGGTGCGCTGTCAGGGTGGTCGTGCCCCCAATCCGATGGATAGTCTCAATCCGTTTTGAACGGGCAGGCTAACTCGCCACCTTCACTGGTGGCAGAGCAAGGCGCAGATGCAGCTCTTTCAGACGTGCATCATCTACTGAGTTTGGCGCTTGCATCATCAAATCTTCTGCCCGCTGGTTGAGCGGGAAGGCGATGATTTCGCGGATGTTCGGCTCGTCGGCAATCAGCATCACCATGCGGTCGATGCCCGGCGCGGAGCCGCCATGCGGTGGCGCGCCCAGCTTGAGCGCGGAGAGCATCCCGCCGAAGCGCGCTTCGAGCTGCTCGGCACTATAACCGGCGATGGCGAAGGCCTTATACATCACCTCCGGCAAGTGGTTGCGGATGGCGCCCGATGACAGTTCGATGCCGTTGCAGACGATGTCATATTGGAAAGCTTTGATGGTCAGCGGGTCTTGCTGCTCCAGCGCCTTCAGCCCGCCCTGCGGCATCGAGAACGGGTTGTGGCAGAAATCGACCTTCTTGTTGTCCTCGTCATATTCATACATCGGGAAATCAACTATCCAGCAGAAGGCATATTGGTCGAGCTTCATGAAGTCCGGCTTGCTGGTCTGAATCGACTTCGCGATTTCCGTGCGCGCGGCACCGGCCATTTTCGGCGCGGCTTTGGCGGTATCGCAGATGAAGAAGACAGCGTCGCCATCCACCGCGCCGGTCTTGGCGCGCAGCGCCTGCTGCGCCGCTTCCGGCACAAATTTCGCAATCGGGCCTTTGCCGCCGCCATTCTCGAACAGGATGTAGCCAAGACCAGGCGCGCCGATTTCCTTCGCCCAGTCGTTCAGCTTGTCAAAGAAGCTGCGCGGGAAAGCCGAAACCTGCGGCGCGCGGATGGTGCGGACGATGCCGCCCTTGTCAATCACGCCCTTAAAGGCTTTGAACTCCACATCCGGCCGTGCGAACACATCCGTCACGTCGGTGATGATGAGCGGGTTACGCAAATCCGGCTTGTCGGAGCCATATTTCAACATCGACTCGTCAAAGGGGATGCGCGGGAAGGGAAGGCCGGAAACCGCCCATGGCTTTTCCTTGCGGAAGCCGGCAAACTCGGTGAACAGGCCGTGCAACACGGGTTCGATGGTGTTGAAGACATCTTCCTGCGTCACGAAGCTCATCTCGAAATCGAGCTGGTAGAATTCGCCCGGGCTGCGGTCGGCGCGGCTGTCTTCATCGCGGAAGCAGGGCGCGATCTGGAAATAGCGGTCATAGCCCGCCATCATCAGCAGCTGCTTGAACTGCTGCGGTGCTTGCGGCAGGGCATAGAACTTCCCCGGGTGCATCCGCGACGGCACGAGGAAATCGCGCGCGCCTTCCGGCGACGAGGCGGTGAGGATGGGCGTCTGGAACTCATGGAAGCCCGCGGCAATCATCCGGCGGCGCAATGACGAAATAACATCCGAGCGCAGGATGATGTTTTCCTGCATCTTGGTGCGGCGCAAATCGAGGAAGCGATAACGCAGGCGGATATCCTCGCCCGCGTCGGCATCGCTGTTCACCTGCAGCGGCAGCGGCTCTGCCGCGCTCTGCACGTCAAACGCCGTGATGTCGATTTCGACTGCGCCGGTGGGCAGCCGGTCGTTCAGCGTCTCCGCCGGGCTGTTCACCACCTTGCCGGTGACGGTCACGACGCTCTCAAGCTTCACGCCCTCAACCGCGGGCAGCAGGGGGCTGGAGCGGTCAATCACGCACTGGGTCAGGCCGTAATGGTCGCGCAAAT
>JAGOHT010000021.1 GCA_017996055.1 Alphaproteobacteria bacterium | reverse complement strand
GCTTTGCAGCGCGCTGATGTCGCGCTCTTTACGTTGGATGGCCGTGGAGGCGTCTTGCCGGATGACCAGCTACTCGCCAAGCTGCTGCATAAGGCGGGCAAGCCGATTATTTTGCTTGTTAATAAGTGCGATAATCCCAAGCCACCACCTGGCTTTGCTGAAAGCTATGGGCTGAATTGCGGCGAACCGATTATGTTTTCCGCTGCGCACGGCACGGGTCTTGATGATGTTTATGACCGTCTGCTTAAGCTGGCGCCTGCTGCTGCCAAACAGCAGCCGGAACTCGCGGAAGACGACGAAGAGAACCCGAACTTGCATCTTGCGATTGTTGGTCGCCCGAATGCGGGCAAATCCACATTGGCGAATGCTCTCATTGGTGAAGAGCGTTTGCTCACCGGGCCGGAACCGGGTTTGACACGCGACGCCATCGCCATCGCTTGGGAATATCAGGGTAAGCCGATACGCTTGGTTGATACGGCGGGTTTGCGCAAGCGTGCGCGCATTGAAGACAAGCTGGAGAAAATGAGCGTGCAGGAAAGCTTGCGCGCTATTCGTCTCGCGCATGTCGTCATGCTCGTTGTCGATGCCACGCAGGCTCTGGAGAAGCAGGATCTGCTCATCGCTGAGCATGTGGCGGAAGAGGGGCGGGCGCTCGTCATCGCCGTCAACAAGTGGGATTTGATCACCGATAAGGCTGGTTATATCAAGCAAACGCAGCATCGCCTGTCGCATGTGTTGGCGCAGTTATCGGGCGTCGCGCTCGTGCCGGTTTCGGCCACACGGCAGACGGGTTTGAAGGATTTGATGCGCGCCGTGATGGAAGTGCATACGGTTTGGAACAAGCGCGTCAGCACGGCGGCTCTGAATCGCTGGCTGCTCAGTCTGGTCGAAAACCATCCACCGCCCATCGTCGGCGGGCGGCGCATCAAGCTGCGCTATATGACGCAGCTGAAGGGCAGGCCGCCGACCTTTGCGCTCTGGGGCAATAAGCTCGATGATTTGCCGGAAGCTTATCTGCGCTATCTCACCAATCATTTGCGTGAATCTTTTGATCTTAAAGGGGTTCCCATCCGTTGGCAGCGCAAAAGTGGTGAAAACCCGTTTGATAAGAAAAAATCGTCCTAATCTTGGGTTGCTTGCTGAAAGTAAAGTCGCTGCATAATCTGACCTAGTTCAAGCCACAGGAGAGGTCTTTTTATTGATGTCAGTAGCGGGCCTAAAACGACCCCTCATGGCTTTTCAGGCTGCCGCGCTTCTGCTTTGCGGCTGTGTCGTACCGCGACCGATTGGTGTTGAGCCTAGCATTAAGCCACCGGCCATTCAGCAATCAGCACAGCGCCCCGTCATAATGGATGTTGATACCGGGCGGGACGATGCCTGGGCGATCCTGGCTGCTATGCGCCGTCATCAGCCGGATGCGCTGATTGCTTCCTACGGCAACACCACGCTCGCGAACACTGTGCGGAATACGCTGGACGTTGTCGCGCTCGGCACGTCAGGAGCGGATGCGCGTCCGCCGGTTTGGCGCGGCGAAGTACGGCCCTTGCAACCAGTCCCCCCGAGTAGCCAGGCCGAGATTACACGCCGTGCCGAGAATAACGGCAACGGCCTCGTCAATGTCACCCTGCCGCCCAGCGGCACCAGCACTGTGAACGGCAATGGGCCTTGGGTGACGCAAGTGGCGGATTTTATCCGTAAAGAAAAGCAGGTCGATTTTGTGATGATGGGGCCGGCGACTGACTTGGCGCGGCTCATCGACGCTTTCGGCAAAGAAAAAGACGGCACGCCGATTATCACCCGCTATGTGCGAAATGTCGTTGCCATGGGCGGCAGCATGGAGCCTGGCCTCGCGGTCGATTTCAATTTTCAGGCTGACCCGTTGGCGGCGCAGAAAGTTATCACGACCTTT
This sequence comes from Alphaproteobacteria bacterium, assembly GCA_017996055.1. Taxonomy (GTDB): domain Bacteria; phylum Pseudomonadota; class Alphaproteobacteria; order UBA9219; family RFNS01; genus JAGOHT01. The sequence continues at coordinate 16,700 of JAGOHT010000021.1, read as the reverse complement.
GGCAAGAACCTGACGTTGGTGCCATATGATTTAACGCGGCAGTTAGCGCTGACGCAGGAAGAAGTATCGCAGTTGCGAGGCCGTGACCGACTGGCGGAGACAACGCGCGAGATTATGCAGGCGCAGGCCACCTGGCCAAGCAACACAAGCCACCGTGTTCTCCTGCATGATCCGGCGACTCTGCTGGTTCTCGACAACGCTATCGGTAGCAAAATGATGAAGGTGAGCGTCGCGCTTGATGAGCCGACGCCGGGGTCCGGCGCGCCACTGCCGGGCAAGCTCCTGCTTGATCCAAACGGCACGGCAGTGAATGTAGCCACCATACCACCAGAGCAAATCACTGCGGTGCGTAACCGTCTGGTGCGCGACTATTTCCGGCTGGAAGCTGCCGATAACCGCTAAAAATTTATTGGGCTATCGGGATTAGAATGCGGGTTTGTTTTGTTGCTTGTTGAATGAAGGGTGGGCGCGGATGATCATCGGGGGCATCGTAATCGTATCTTGGCTCGAAGGTGTATCTGTTCCCACATAACGGTTGACCGCTTGGTCGAGGACGGCAAAAACGACGGGGCGATAGGGTGCCGCGACATTCGATAAATTACTTCCCAATGACTCGCTGCCAAAATTTACCTGGAGGAACGGACGGTCGATTTTTGCGCCACGGTAATAAGGCGGTGCGGCGCTGTCGATGACGCCACTATAGGGTTGTGCCGAACGGTAATTCATCGCGTAGAGTGGGATCATCGAGAGGCCGTTTTGCCGGTAAGGGGCGTCAAGGCCGAGATTCAAAGCCTGCGCCGTGGTCTGCAAAGCAGCGTTGAAATCAAGCGTACGGCTGGTTTTCTCTAGGGGTAAATAAGTTTGGTGGAATGGGGCTACATCCTCAATTGTGCTTTGATTGTTGAGGACGTAGTTTTGGCCGTTGATACGCGTCAGCACCGCCGCATGTCCAGTGACCCATTTTCCTTTGTCTAAAATCATCAGAACGGTAAAGCGCAGGTCATCCTGTTTGAACCCGACCTTGCTCAGCGCATGGAGTTTAAGCTCAGCCTGATGATCGCAAACACCGCTGCCCTTGACCAAAGCGCCAAGCGCTGTTGACCAAGTATAGGGCAGACGCGCGCGCGCGCGCGCCAGCATCCCCTGATCGTAGAGGATTGTTGTGTTGACCCAGCCGTTGATGGTTTTTGCCTGCGTCAATCGGTCAGGTATCTGCTGTACTTTTTCAACCATCTCCTGATACTGCCTGATTTCGGGCAGGCAGTCCGGCGACTGACGCTTGCAGGTTTCGATGGCGGCATCAATTTGCGCTGCGTTCGTGCGTAGCGCTGCCAAACTAGGCGCTATATTGTTCAGAGAGGCTGTTGGCTGTAGTGAACTAGGTGCTCCCGCCGTGGTTGGAGTTACAATCATTGTGCGGGCAGTCGGATCTTCCCGAAATGGGCCGAAATCGGCAATGCTGGCGTCAGTGGGCCTCTTGGTGGTCTCTGTGCCAGTGAACTGGAAGGCTGCACCCAGTTTTTTTGCTTCTACACAGGCAACTCCGACAACACCCACACCAATGAGCGCGCTCATACCAACGGCTGCCCAAGCAACGCCTTTCAAGGTTGAAAGTGCGGCTTTTAGCGGTGGCTGGCCAAATGGATTTTCTATGGATTCCATCATATCCTCACTGCTGGGGATATTATCATGGGCTCACGCAACTATTTAAGCTGAAACCGTCGGAAGTTACTGTAGTTCAGCGGTTTAGTACCCACTAATCAGCAGATTGCGCAGGGTTTTCATCTCTTCTAGCGCTTTGCCGGTGCCGAGTGCGACACAAGAGAGGGGGTCTTCCGCCACCATCACCGGCAGGCCTGTGGCATGGCGCAACACGAGGTCGAGATTGCGCAGCAGCGCACCGCCGCCAGTAAGGACTATGCCCTTATCAACGATGTCCGCAGCGAGTTCAGGTGGCGTATTTTCCAACGCCGTTTTAACCGCTTCCATTATCTGACTCACGGGTTCGGCTAGGCTCTCGGCAATCTGCCGCTCAGAGATGACGATTTCTTTCGGCACACCGTTGGTCAGGTCGCGCCCCTTGATTTGCACCTGGCGGCCTTCGCCATCTTCCGGTGGGCAGGCGCAGCCGATTTCTTTCTTGATGCGCTCGGCAGAACTTTCGCCGATCAGCAGGTTATGGTAACGGCGGATATAGTTTTGGATGGCTTCATCCATCTTGTCACCGCCGACGCGCACCGAGCGGGCATAGACGATGCCGCCCAGCGAGAGCACCGCGACTTCTGTGGTGCCGCCGCCGATATCGACTACCATTGAGCCGGTGGGTTCTGTCACCGGCAGACCAGCGCCGATTGCCGCTGCCATAGGCTCTTCAATAAGAAACACGCTGCGCGCACCGGCATTCTCCGCGGCGCCCTGAATAGCGCGGCGCTCGACTGGCGTGGAGCCGGAAGGAACGCAGATGATAATTTGCGGATTAGCGAAGCTGCGGCGGTTGTGAACTTTGCGGATGAAATGCTTAATCATTTCCTCGGCGACCTCAAAATCGGCGATCACGCCATCGCGCAAGGGGCGAATCGCGCGAATATTGGCGGGGGTGCGGCCCAGCATCATTTTGGCCTCATCGCCGACTTCCAATACTACCTTTTTTCCACGCACTTCGCTGATGGCCACGACGGAAGGCTCGTTGAGCACGATACCGCGTCCCTTCACATAAACTAGGGTGTTGGCGGTGCCGAGATCGATGCCCATATCGACCGAGAGCATACCCATCAGATTTCCGAACATAGGTTTTCCATCATCAAAAGAGGGGCGCAGTGGCGCGGATGCGATTTGAGGCACATCTTAGCGGATGTTCCGTTACGCGCCAATTAACTTTAATTTTCTGCTGGAAACAGCCCTTTATTGTGCTTTTAGTCGCTACCCACAACACGCGGTATAAAAGTTTTTTTGCTGAAACTGTTATTTTGCTTGCTTCCCATAGGCTTGAGGTATTAATCATCCCCCGTCCGGCGTTTCCCGGGCACCTTGGGGCAAACAAGTGAAGCAAGCCGGCTATAAGCCAGTTTGCGACATGCGGGCGCTCCTCAGGCGGAGCGTTTCAGAAAGGGAGCGAGCCGCTTTCGAGCCGACTGGCTTAACCACTATCTGACTTATTGAGGAGATGACGATGAGTGCACGTCTTCTTCCAATTAGGGATAGCAATGGTCGATCTGGCCGGGGGGCAGCCCCTGTGAGCGCTACGCCACGCATTTCCCAATTGGAACCACACGTCCAATCGGTCCCAACGGGCTTTATGCCCGCTGACCATTTTATAACCGACGAATTCGGCAATCGCTATGCCGGAAGGCATTTGATTATCGATCTTTATAAAGTCGCGGGCGAGCTGTTGGCGGATCTTGAGCTGATTAAAGAAACTTTGACTGACGCAGCGAAGAAGGCGGGAGCAACCCTGCTGAATATTGACCTCCACCATTTTCAACCGAATGGTGGCGTGTCGGGTGTCGCCGTGCTCGCAGAGTCGCATATCAGCATCCATACCTGGCCCGAACATGGCTATGCCGCGATTGATGCCTTTATGTGCGGTGAAGCCAGACCGGAGCGCGCGATTGGCGTGCTGCGTGAAGCTTTCAGCCCAGGCAGTGTTCAGGTTAGCGAGCTACGCCGCGGTATGATGGTCATGGAAGGCTAGAGCCTTTGGTGGACCATTTCACCGAAGTTATCTATCCCGGCCATGGACAGGTTCTCACCGTCGAGGAAGTGATATACCGCGAGCAGGGCGCGGCGCAGGACATCTTTGTCTTCCGCAACGCCCGCTATGGCCGGGTGATGGCACTTGAAGGGCTTATTCAGGTCACCGAGGGCGACGAGTTCATCTATCACGAGATGATGGTCCATGTTCCGCTCTTTGCGCATGGGGCGGCTGAAAATGTACTCATCATAGGCGGGGGCGACGGTGGATCGCTGCGGCATGTCTTGATGCACCCTGCAGTCAAGCGCGTGGTGATGGTCGAGATTGAGCCGGAAGTGGTCGAACTCGCCAAAAAATACTTCCCAAATGTTTGTGGCGACGCATTCACTGATCCCCGCGCTCAACTGATTATCGGCGACGGCTGTGCCTATGTGCGGGAAACGCAGGAACGCTTCGATGTTATCATCATCGATTCCACGGATCCGGTTGGTCCTGGCAAGGTGCTGTTCGAGGAAGCCTTTTACGCGGATTGCAAACGTTGCCTGAAACCTGGCGGTATCCTACGCGGCCATGCGGGCATGGCGAACGAAGCGAATACAGAGCTGCGGGAGGTGGCGGGTAACTTGCGGAAGCTGTTTGGCCACCGCCGCTATGCGATGGCCTGTGTGCCGACCTATGTGCCGGGCGCTATGGTCTTCAGCATGGCTGCCGATACGGACGCCTGCTTTACGGTAGCAGAGGCGAAGCTTGGCGCGCGTTTGCGCGCCAGCGGTGTTGCTTGCCGCTATTATACCCCGGCGCTGCATTACGGCAGCATGGCGCTGCCGCAATATATGCTCGCTATTCTTGAGGACTGACGTGCGGCTGCTGACAATCTTTGCTCTTGAACCGGAAGCACAGGGCTTGTTTGACGATAGTGCGCCGGTGTTCTGTGGCGTTGGCAAGGTCAATGCCGCCTATCATCTCATGCAGGCGCTCGAGCGCTTTCGTGCGACGCATGGGCAGGCGCCGGAGTTGGTGCTGAATTTGGGCAGCGCTGGTTCTGGACTGTTTAATCGTGGGCTAGTGGTGAATTGCACAAGCTTCATGCAGCGCGATTTTGACGTGACCGCATTGGGCTGTCCGCCTTACACAACTCCCTTTGATCCGACCCCAGCGCATCTCGTCAATGGTCAGCGTTATTCTGCATTGCCAGAAGGAATTTGCGGTTCTGGCGATCAGTTTGTCACAGCCGCTAGCTCTGCGCCATGGAATGTCATCGATATGGAGGCTTTTGCTCTGGCCAAAGTTTGCCTCCACGAGCAGATCCCGTTCGCTTGCCTGAAATATATAACCGATGGGGCGGATGGCCACGCGCCGACAGCATGGCAAGATGGGCTCAAGCATACGGCGGCGGCGCTACGCGCTGCCATGGAGGAGAACATTTTAAGGCCATAATGGAGGCTGCGACGAAGTGGCGCGGTCCGTTATGCGGCTGTTGGCGTATCATGAGTGGGTAGACACCAACATGATGAGGTTCCATGAGCAGTACACCCCATGATTTTCTTCATGAATTTCCAGAATTTAAAGAGCGTGTTCACGCGCTGAAGCTAGGCGACCAGCATTTCACTAAACTTTACAGTGCCTATCAGGAATGCAACAACGCGCTGCATCGTATTGAGCAGGAAATCGAGACGCCGTCTGACGCGCATGTCGAAGACTTGAAGAAGCAGCGCCTGCATCTTAAGGATCAGCTCCTCGCAATTATTCGCAAGGCTGCGTAACCAGCAGTGCCCACAAAACAAAACGGCCACCGGACATCTCCGGTGGCCGTTTTTACTTGGTGCAGTGCGCCCTTAGTATGCACCCTTGCGAAGCAGGAGAACCGGAACGGTCTTGAACAAAATGGCGATATCGTGCCAGAGCGACCAGTTGCGAACATACCAACGATCAAGCTGCACACGGCGCTCGTAAGAGACATCGTTGCGACCACTGACCTGCCACAAACCGGTGATGCCTGGGCGCACGGACTGGTAGAAGGTCGCATCGCGGCCATAACGAGCGATTTCTGGCATATTCACGGGACGCGGGCCAACCAAGCTCATATCGCCTTTAAACACGTTGATAAGCTGCGGCAACTCGTCGACGCTGGTCTTGCGGATGAACGCACCGATTTTGGTGACACGCGGATCGTTCTTCAGTTTCTGGGTTTCCGCCCATTCCGCCGCTGCCGCCGGGGTGCTGGCCAGATGATCTTCTAGCACCTTGCGCGAATTCACAATCATCGAGCGGAACTTTAAGCAACCGAAGACGCGGCCATCAACTCCGATGCGACGATCCGAATAGAAGGCAGACCCACCATCACGCTTAATCATGAGGCCAATCACGGCGAAGGCCGGTGCCAATGCCAGCAGCGCACTACCTGACACAATGATGTCAAAGGCACGCTTGGTGATGCGCGGCAGGAACGATTCTAGGCGGTTGCAACGGGTGAGCAACATAACATCATGGTTGAAGAAGTATTGCGGCTCCATGCCAAGCACCGGCACGCCACGTAGTGGCGGGCAAACGGCAAAAGGAACCTTTTCACGGGTCAGGTTGGCGATAAAATCTTCCGCTTCCTGCATTTGTTCGCCATCAAGGGCAATCAGCACAAAGTCAGCACCATACCAGTTGCACAGGCGCGTCCAGGAACCCTGGGCGTCTTCAAGATGCTCGGTGAAATCAGCAATCTGACCAACGATGCGGTAGCCGAGGCGAGGCTCTGAGCTGATAGCAGCCTTGGCATCATCAGCAGTCGTGCCGCCGCCGATAACGAGCGTCCGCACCTGCCAAAGCTTGTTACGCTGCAAGCGGCGGCGCACGATGGCACGGAACAGGCAAATCAAGATGCCCGCAAAAACCCAGCTGCCAACAAGGAGTAGACGCGAAGGATCTTGGCGTGTTGTCAGCAAGACAAAGCTGCTCAGCAAGATGCAGAAGCCAGCTCCCGTAACAACCTGCTGAATTTCAGTCCAGAAGGGCATGCGACTACGATAATGCCCGCGATGCGCCAGCCAGAGCATCAGGCCAAAGCCGGTGACAAAGAAGTTCATTGCGTGCGCGGATTGCTCAACACTGACAAGGCTCGGAAAGTTATTTTCGAGAACATAAGAATTGAACGCCATGGTCACAAACCAGGCTAGGATATAGCTAGCCACCAGAGCGACAGCATCGCTGCCAATGAACAGGCGGAGCGGACGGCGCGTATCCTGCAGAACCTGCGGAGCGCCCAAGCTTGCTAAACGGAATGAGGGAAGCGTGTCAGCAGTGCGAACAACCTTCTTGCGGTGTTCGGAAAGTTGCTCAATCTTACGAAGGGGTTGGACTGCCATCTTTAAGCCTCGTTTCAAAATACTAAGCGACGGATATAGTTTTGCATCAATAGTGATTTGGTATTTTTGGTCGAGCTCGCTTCACTAAATGATGCGGCGCAATATCGTGCGCTGCTGCGGTGCATATTAAGCAGATGGTAATAGTTTCAGCCAGCAAATTATTACTTTCGCGAGACCGATAAGTTTTGCTGCGTTGCAAAAAAGACAGCATTACCATGTGGTTATGAAGGTAAGATTTTTACCATGGTTAATTTAAAGAGCATTTGCCGATATTCGCTATTCTCAGAAAAGTAAGTTATGGCAATTTTCTTCGCAGCCAGGCTATACACCCTCCAAATATAACTGGCGGAAAACGCCCATCAGCAGTGGAAGCTAATTTGTCTGTTTTTTTCAACAAAATCATTCGATTAGGGCTCAATCTTGGATTGCGCGGCGGTTCCCTGTTGGCCAAATTTGCCCTTACCATCTACATCACCCGCTATATCGGTCTGGAGGCGGTCGGGATATTCGGCCTGCTTCAAGCCGCCAACGTGATCGGCACGAAGGTCATCGGATACGGGCTTTATTTCGTTGCCAATCGTGAGATGGTCGGGCTCCCGCCTGAGCGGCAGGCGCGGATCATCTGCGACCAGCATGTCATTTATGCGATAGGCTACGGTGTCGTTTTGCTGTTGACGCTAATGGCATGGCCCTTTATCCCGGCTCCCGATGTACCCTACGTTCTCTATTCCGTCGCGTTGCTTATCGTGGCGCATCAGGTGCTTGAACTGGGCAATAGCCTTGTTTCCTTGCACCGATCACTGGCGACAAACTTTATGTTTGCCGTCACGAACGGCCTTTGGGCCCTGCCGCCAATTGCCATTGGCTTGATGTTTCCGGAATACCGCACTCTCGATCTCGTCTTGCAGTCATGGCTGGTCGGCGCCTTATTCTCCATGCTGTGCGGCTGGTTTTTCATGCACGGTATTCCTGTTGAGACCGCTATGCGCCAAAAGCCGAACTGGGATTGGGCTAAGAAGGCTTTGCGGCGCGGTCTGCCACTCTATATCGCGATTTTAACGATGAATGGCGGCATGTATGTTGACCGTGCTGTCATTTCCGGGCTTGCCGGCATGGAGCTCGCTGGCGTCTTCGTCATGTTCTGGCAATTTGCCTATGCGGTGCAGATTCTCATGCAGACAGGGGTGTTAGTGACAGAATACCCCAAGCTGATTGCTGACTATAAGCAAGGCGATGAAGCAGGCTATTGGCGGCGTTTCAGGAGACTGTCGTTGCGAATGGCTATGGCTGGGGGTGCCGCCTGTGTTATTGCCGCAATCGCGATTGAGCCTATTATCTATTACGTCAACAAGCCGTTGGCGTTGGAGCACATCAATCTGTTTTATTGTATGCTGCTTGCATTCTGGATTCGGTTCCAAGCCGATGTGAGCAATTATGCACTCTATGCACGTCATCAAGACAAGGCTTTAGGCATCTCCTATTTCGTGAATCTAGTGGTCGCGAGCGTCAGCAATCTGCTGTTCGTATCGCTCTGGGGGCTGGACGGCGCTGCCGTGGCTTTTGTATTTACCGCGGTGGCTTTAACCGGCTTTCAGGGGTGGTTATTGTGGAGCAAGCGTAAGGAAAGGCCATCAGCTCATATCGATGAGGGTGAACTCGAACAGCCGTTATGAAACCGAGCCTAATAGCCCGTGTGGTCGGCGGGCAGATTGAAAATGTCTTTATTGAGTTTCGCCAACTGCGTATGCAGTGTTGGGTCGGTATTCCCGCCACGAATTTCTTGCACGATCTGTGTTTTCATCAATTCTGCCTGATGCTTTGCAGCCACCGCTGCTGCTTCCTGACGCTGCTGGTCTAGCTTCACGGCCATTGCTTTATAGCTATCGCCCGCACCACCACCGGTCGATGAAATAGATCCAATCGATTCGACAGTCTTCTGCGGATTGACAGGATTACCGTTCGCATCGAATTTTTGCTTTAACGAAAGAGGAACGCCCTTTTCGTCATATTGAATAGCGGGCTTCGATTCGACGTATTTAGCACCTGCTACTCCGAGCAAAGCGCCATTGTTGTCGTGTTTGCCTGCGAAAGCAGTCGAATCGACAGAACGACGTGAAGGGTCAGCAGTTTCAGCAGCAACTGCCGGTTTGACAGCTGCTGAAGCTACAACGGATGCACTTGGTGTATCTATATTTGCCATGTACGCAATATATATCGAAATTGGTCTTTTTTCAAGACACTGTGATGTGGTGCGGTGGACATTATTTTGCTATAATCATCTTTTTCAATGGGTTACATGAATATAGCGCGGCATTTTTTTTCGCCGTTATAACCTGCAATCTGTGAATATATGTTCGATTTTACCGTGCCATTGATGCTCCAGGCGCGCAATCAAGTCAGATGCGTAACTCACGCCCGACTCGGTAATCATAAAGAGCCCATCGAGATAACGGGTTTCGTCCGCGCCGCCATGCAGGCGCACGGCTCGTCGCCGCAAGCCTTGCTGAGCCAAAATTACTGCTTTGTGGGCGATATCCTGTACTTTGCCATCACGGAAGGGGAGATGAAGGCCTTGCTTGGGAACTTCCTGATGAAGATATTGGCGCTCTGCTTCGGTCCAATCGGCGACGATATCCCACGCTGCGGCGCGCGCTGTCTCATCATACAGCAGCCCTGTCCAAAAACTTGGTAGTGCCAAAATTAACTCAGCGTTGCCGCAGTCAGCACCGCGCAACTCAAGATATTGTTTCAGCCGTACGTCGGGAAAGAGTGTGCTGAGATGTAGTGCCCAGTCATCAGCCGTTGGATAGGCTCCTGGTAAGGCAGGCAGGCTACCAGCCATAAAATCGCGGAAACTTTGCCCCGCCGCATTAATGAGCGTTTCACCACGCTTGACAAAAAACATAGGAACATCAAGCGCATAGGTGGCATAACGGGCAAAGCCAAAATCATCCGCGAAAACGAGAGGCAAAGCGCCACAACGGTCCGGATCAGTATCCTGCCACATTGCCATACGCCAGGATTGGTAGCCATTGACCATGCCTTCCGCAAATGGCGAGGCCGCGAAAAGGGCGGTGGCGACGGGTTGCAGAGCAAGCGCCAGCCGCATTTTTATGACCATGTCAGCTTCGTCGGCATAGTCCAGGTTCACTTGCGTTGTGCAAGTGCGTTTCATCATGTCCAGCCCACACCGCCCACGCGTGGGGAGGTAATCACGCATCATGGCGTAGCGCTGTTTCGGCATCCAGGAAATGGCATCGCCCTTTGCCGTCGGGTGATAGCCTATACCTAAGAAGCCGATATCGAGCAAACGCTCGATTTCGCGGAGTTCTTCGAGATGTTGGTCAATTTCCGCCGCGGTCTCGTGCAAATTCGCAACCGGTCGCCCTGAAAGCTCAACCTGACCGCCAGGCTCAAGTGAGATGATCGCGCCGCCGCGCCGCAGCCCAATGACGTTGCCTCTTTCTGTTATATCCTGCCAACCGTAGACTTTTAGGACATGTAATAGGTCGCGGATACCCTTGGTCTCATCATACGAGACCGGCTGCATCGTTGAGAGGCGAAAGGGAAATTTTTCGTGCTCCGTACCGATTGCCCACGATGCTTTCGGTTTTGACCCGGCGGCAAAATAATCGAATAATTGTTCTTCGCATGTGAGGTGAACACAGTTTGAATCATCGGTTATCAAGATTGGTTTCCTTCCCGCAGTGACCAGTCGCCGCATATCGCTTGCCAACAACTGAGGGCCGCAATGGCCGCCGTATCGGCACGGAGCAACCTTGGTCCAAGATTAACAGGTATTACGTGGGGGTGAGCTATAATCTCTTCGCGTTCTGCATTGCTGAAGCCGCCTTCAGGTCCAACCAGAAACCCTGGAGATACCTCCTGCGGCAGCTGCTTAAAACAGGATGCTATGAACTCTGTGTGTCCGGCTTCTAGGCAAGCGAAGAGTTTCAAGGCTGGCGCAACTTGCTGGAGGCACGATGCCAAGCTTTGCGGTTCGGCAATTGTCGGTACATCCAGTCTATCGCATTGCTCGGATGCTTCACGGGCGATAGACTTTAGCCGGTCAAGATTGGTGTTACGTATCGTGCAGTTTTGGGTGATGAGCGGAAAAAAGTGTGTAACGCCGATTTCGGATGCTTTCTGAATGAGGTAGTCCAGATGATCGCGTTTAATGAGGGCAAAAAAAAGCGCTAACGGTGCACTTGACTGCTGCGACCGCACCATTTCGCGGCAATCCAGGCGCGCTGATTTTTTTGTAAGGGCTATAATTTCCGTGCGCCACTCGCCATCGCACCCATTGAAGACAATTATGTCTTCACCAATCTTTCGGCGCATAACTTGGCCGATATAGTGCGTATCCTCTGACCCAACCTCAAGCTGAGCGCCGAGCTCCAGTTTGCAGGTTAGAAAGATGCGCGGTGTATAGCGTCTGCTCTCTCCCGTCACAACAGGCCTGCAACCTATGGCCTGTAAACAAAGAGCCGACGCTTCATCGCCTCATCTTCAAAGAATTCTATGCTGTCGAGTTTTGCGGATAAATTAATGCCCTGGGCCTTACCAACATACCGTGTCTTATCATACCAAGAAGATATCAGCGAAAAATCAATTTTCACTTTTGGTACATCGAGCACCCTCAGATTAAATTTTGCGAGAATTTGCCTGCTATGATTATTCTCTTTGAGTAGTCTTCCAAGCAAAGCCTCCGCATCACTTTCGCTCATAATGAACCCGGGAATATTCACGCGATTTTCGATGACCGCAACATATTGCATTGGAACTACCTTGAGATTCTCATTGCAGCTTTTTTGAGGTATATCCATCAAGCGAAATGCGTTGACGCCTAAGATTGGTGAATCTGAATTGATTTTGAACATGCGCGTATCAAAATCGTAACGATCTAGCTTTACATAGCCCCGGATAGTGTAGGTGCTAGGGTAGGTAACAGCTTCGCTACGAATTTTGCTGCGTAAGCCCTCGCGAATTTTGTTCCATTTGAAATCATCTTCTCGGAAAACACCGAACAAGTCACACTCGACAATTTTAGCATAATCATCAATGATAACGTCATTGTTGATGTCGAGCGCGCCAAAGCGCAGCAGGGTCTGAACAAGAGCGCTAGGCGTAGCCTGAAGATATTCGTCCGCTGCATGGGTATTAGATGCCTGCATGAGGCAAAGCGCGAAAACGAATAAACTAAATAAACGGCGCATTTATTTCCTCCAGTTGCGAACGGCGGCTTCCACCTTACGCATGACATTGGGTAACGCAAGGCTCTTCATCGCCTTTTTTGCTGACCAAAACCCATCTTGCCCAGAAGCACGGCCACAGGCATAGACAATTTCAAGGTAGAGGTCAAAATGGGTAAAGTTATGGCGGATTGGCAACGACAACCGCTGCCAGCGTGCTTTGGCCGGGGCATATTGGGTTATTGTATTGATTTCCGGCATGTCCTGGTCAAGCCATGGCGAGGAGGGCACCTCGATCATGCCGCCCAACAGGCCTTCCTCAGGGCGACGGCGTAGCCAGACCTCTCCCTTGGCATTTTCCAGCCAAAAAGCCACCGCGCGCCGCACAGGCTTTATGACCTTGGAGGCGGGAACAGGTAATTGTGAGGCTATACCGGCGTTGCGCGCTTGACAGGCTTTGCGCCAAGGGCATGCAGGGCAATTCGGCTGGCGCGGGGTGCAGATGGTGGCGCCTAGATCCATCAGCGCTTGGGCATAATCGCCATGTCGCGCTTTAGGCAATAGCTGCGCGGCCAAATCGCGTAAAATGCCTTTCGCCTCTCGCAGAGGCTTTTTCACCCTAAACAGCCGCGCCATGACGCGCTCGACATTACCGTCCACCACATTGGCACGCTGGTCAAAGGCAATCGCGGTGACGGCGGCGGATGTATAAGTCCCGATGCCAGGCAGTTGGGCGAGTGTAGAGACTGTATTCGGGAACTTGCCTGCGTAATCCGTAACAATCACTTGTGCACAACGATGCAGATTCGAAGCACGGCGATAATACCCAAGGCCAGCCCAGGCGGCGCGAATATCGCCGAGGTCGGCGGCCGCAAGCGCCGTTACCGTTGGCCATAATTGCAAGAATTTTGCATAATAAGGAATGACAGCGGCAACGGTGGTCTGCTGGAGCATGATTTCTGCAAGCCAGACCTTGTAGGGATCCGGCCGTTTGCCGCCCTTGACGCGCCAGGGTAAGTCACGACCATGCTTATCATACCAGCGTAGGAGCGCAGCGGCCTTCGGCAGTGCGGTCGGCGGTGTGGTTTCTTTGACTTTTCGTGTTCTCATGGGCACAATTCAGCGATGGCGCAGCTTCCGCAAAACCTTATTCAGCCTTTGCACCGCATCGCGCAGCAGGCGGTGGGTAAAGACTGGCAGCTTTATAGCATCTTGCTGCAGAACTGGCGGGAAATTGTCGGAGCCGATTGGGCGGATACATTGCAGCCGGTGAAGCTGGCTTTCCCGTTGCAGAACCAGCGCAGCAACGGCGCGCTCACCGTGGCGCTGCCGCGCGGTTTGGCAATGGAAGCGCAATATCGGCAGACGCAGATTCTTTCCCGCATCAATGGCTTTTTCGGCCAGGAGACGGTGACGCGGCTGGTTTTCGTTCATGCCACCACGCGAAAAAAAATTCTGCTGACCGAAGCGGTCGCGACGCCGGAGGCGCAAGCGGCCGTGGCAGTGGCCACCGAGCAAGTCGCGGATGTTGAACTGCGCCATAGTCTGCAAGCTTTCGGCGAAGTGTTAGCCGCGCAGCGCAGTCCAAAGTAGCGTGAAAAGACGTCCGGTTGGGGCAGGCGCGGGGTGCAGACTATCGCCGTTCGCACGCAAAATTTGCAGTGCGTAAAACTGCGTCAGTGAATTGTGCAATAGCATCAGGTTCGCGCCCCGGCGCTCGGCGGCTGGTAAAGCACGCAACTGGTGCTGGTGTGCTTTACACTTTTTGCGCGCCTGCTGCGCTGTCGTTGTTGACCATTGTGCCAAACCAGACTGCGGCTTGAGTTCCGTCAGTGCTCCAGCATTGATAGTATATTGCGCGATGACTTCCGGCGGTAACGGCATCTGCCGATGGTGTAGCCAATGCGGCAGGGCGCGCAGCAGGCCGATGGTGGCATAGTTTGTCATGATTTCGGCAAAGAGCGCCGCGTTGGTCGGGTGGCCGAGGATTGCGGCTACACCAGTGCCGAGCGGCGCGCTGGTATCGTGCCGGTAAGCATCATAAGCCGCTAACGAGGGGAATGGCTCCGCCAATAGGTCGGTGGCGCGAGCATCGAGCAAGGTACGCAGCGGCGCGAGGCTGATGCCGCGTTGCTGCCAGTGAGTGAGCCGGTCGAGAAGGGCATGGGGCGGCTGCTCCGGCGTGCCGAGCTTATCCAACGCTTCCCGCCACCATTGCAGCCGGATTTGCCCCAGTAGCGGCTCCGTCACCTGGTCTCGGATTTGCGCCAGCTCGGCATTGAAGAGGAAGAGCGCGGCTATGTCGTCGCGGCAAGCGAGCGGCGTGAACAGACAGATGAGAAAGCGCTCATAATCCTTGCTGCGCAGTTCGGCAAGGAAACCCTGCGTTAAACCTGGCTTTAAGCTGTGCTTTTCTGCGGTATGATTTGACGGCGGCACGGTTTTATCCTAGAAAGCCGCATTCCTGAAAATGTGGATCATACCTTGGGTATGCTCCCGTCAGCGGTTGGCGGCAACGGCTTCGCGTCTGAACTATCGGGACAACATGAAAAAGTAAAGGAAATCCAATGAGTAAGCGTGAGAATTCCAAATACAAGATTGACCGCCGTTTAGGCGTTAACCTTTGGGGCCGTCCGCGCAGCCCAATCGTCAAGCGTGAGAGCCGCCCGGGTCAGCATGGCCTGCGCCGCACCAAGCCGACCGATTTCGGCATTCAGCTCATGGCGAAGCAGCGCCTCAAGGGCTATTACGGCAATATCGGCGAGCGCCAGTTCCGCCGCTACTATCAAGAAGCGATGCGCCGCAAGGGCGATAATGGCGAAAACTTGATTCAGCTGTTGGAGCGCCGCCTCGACGCCGTCGTCTATCGCATGAAATTCGCGCCGACGGTTTTCGCCGCGCGCCAGATCGTCAATCATGGTCATGTGCTGGTCAATGGCAAGCGCGTAAACATCAGCTCCTATATGGTCAAGGACGGCGACACAATCGAGCTGCGTTCGAAGGCGAAGCAACTCGCTGTCGTACTGGCTTCGGTCGCGCTCGCGGAACGTGAAGTGCCGGACTACATCACGGTTGATCACAAGGAAATGAAGGGCAGCTTTGTGCGCGCCCCGCAATTCACCGATGTGCCTTATCCGGTACAGATGGAACCGAACCTGGTTATCGAATTCTACTCGCGTTAATCGATACGCGATGAATCAGAAAGCCCCGCATTCGTAAGAATGCGGGGCTTTTTTTATTGTTTATTGAAACTGTTACCAAAGTATATGTGTTCTCTGCATTTTTCGTCTGCATAGGGTCGTTATGAAATTTCTGCTTTCCATATTTCTGTTGTTCGTGTCGTTTTCAGCTTTTGCAGATACCCTTGAGCAGTATGAAAAGGGACAAGGTGCGTTCTTAAATGGGGATTATGTAAGCGTGGAAAACATTGAAGCCGCTTGCTGACCAAGGCCAGGGCAATTCGCAGGTGAATATTGGTGAAATGTATTGATATGGCGCGGGGGTGCAAAAGAACTTTATGAGAGCCTATATGTGGTTCACGCTTGCAGAAAATACACTAGGTCCGCATAACGACGATGGTGCGGCAAGCTCTGCATATAAAACGGAATTAAGTGAGAAGATGTCATCTGAGCAAATAGAAAAGGCCGAACAAATGGCCAAAAATTGGAACCCTATTGCCAAGGTTCAAACAAAGAAGCAGCAGAAATAAAAAAGCCCCCGCTTATAAAGCGAGGGCTTTTAAACGTTACTCGGCTAATTTAAGCAACAATCTCGCAGCCGCTGAAGAAGTAGGCGATTTCGGTCGCGGCGTTCTCGGCGCTATCCGAACCATGTACCGAATTGGCTTCGATGCTCTCGGCAAATTCCTTGCGGATTGTGCCCGGGGCGGCGTTGGTGGGGTTGGTCGCGCCCATCACTTCGCGATTCTTGGCGATGGCGTTTTCGCCTTCCAGAACCTGCAGCACGACGGGGCCAGAGATCATGAAGCTGACCAGATCGTTAAAGAAGGGGCGTGCCTTATGCACGGCATAAAAACCCTCGGCCTGCGCCTTGGTAAGCTGAACCCGCTTCTGGGCAACAATTCGCAAGCCCGCTTCTTCGAACTTAGCGTTAATCTTGCCGGTCAGGTTGCGCCGCGTCGCGTCGGGCTTGAGGATGGAAAAGGTGCGTTCGAGCGCCATAATGAAAACTCCAAGAATTTGTGGCTTTTGTGGGCGCTTTATAGAGGAGGAAAGCGCGGCGTGCAAGCCGCCCGGTTCATGCTATTATTTTCTCATGTTTGCTGAATCACACTCCATGACAGAGACCGGGGAAACGCCTGCCTTTCTCGGCGTCATCCAGTCACTCACTGGACGGCGGTGGCAAGCGCGCGCTGCCGATGCCCGCGTGGCGGAGGCGCTAGGGCAGCGCCATGATTTGCCGGAACTGCTGGCGCGCTGCATGGCCGGACGTGGTGTGTCGCTG
>JAGOHT010000159.1 GCA_017996055.1 Alphaproteobacteria bacterium | reverse complement strand
AGGACACGAACCTCAACGCAATCGCGCTACGCTTGTTGCCGCTTGGCATTAAGCTAGCGGAGGCGCGAGTTGTTACCGATGACGAGGAATCCATTATTGCCGCCGCCAATGCGCTGCGCTCAGGCTACAATTACGTCTTCACTACCGGCGGTATCGGGCCGACCCATGATGATATTACAGCAGCTTCAATCTCCAAGGCTTTTGGGCGTGCGCTGGTCGAAAACCCTGAGGCTCGGGCGCGCTTGCTTGGCTATTATGGCGCTGAAAAATTAACGCCAGCGCGTTTGCGGATGGCGTTGATGCCTGAAGGTTCCATCCTTATTAACAATCCCGTCAGTGTTGCGCCTGGCTTTCAGGTTGAGAATGTCTTTGTTCTCGCAGGGGTACCAGACATCATGCGCGCGATGTTTGAAGATTGTGTAGCCCGCTTGCAGGCGGGGCCGGCCTATCAAAGCCGCACCATAAACTGCCTGGTGGCGGAGAGCTTGATTGCGGAACCTCTTGGCACGATAGCCCAGAACTATGCCGATTGCAGTATTGGATCTTATCCTTGGTTCCGGCTCGGGCAATATGGCCTTTCGCTTGTGGTGCGCGGAACCAACCTGGCAAGGCTTGATGCTGCAGCGGCAGAAATCCTCATGTTGACCCGTCTTCACGACGCAAACGCGGCGCTCGCTATTTGAATTTATTCGTTGGGTGGGGTGTAGCCACTCTCAGCAGGCTTCCGACCCACTTCGGTATCATTGGAATCATCAAGCTTTGGCCTCTGGCGGTCATCGGTGCGTTCGCCGGCCTTGTCTTTTTCTGGATAAGTGACCGGGAGGCTATTGCTTGCCATCTTGAACGGACCAAAGACATTGTAAAATAGCGCCAAACCGACGACGATGGCCACCCAAATCGCCGCATTCCGGATTATTTTGCCCTGGTTCATCCGCAGCACGGGTGGCGCAACTACAATAGTCATCACGACCATCATAAGAAGGGAAAGCCAAATCGTTGCCTGATCCATTGAGGTAACCTTGCTAGATAGGGAGCACTATTATCCTCTGCTTTTGACGCGCCGACAAGTCAGGCATTCTTTAATGAACTGAAAGACCCTTGCCTTTGGCGAGAGCTGATGAAATAATTCCTTCAGCCAACTTGGGGAGAGCGGCGTGGGTCTCAACGATATTATTCTAGGCTTAGCGGTTGGCCTCTATTTCGTCGGGCTTGGGGTTGGCATCAAAGGGATGCTGCCAGATAATCTGCGCGGCAATAAATTACTGCTCGGTTTTGGCATCCTGATTATTTTGGGCAATATTGCAATTGCTTTCGTCAACCGTAAAGTCGCCGAGCACCGTGTTACGCCGCAGGAAATTGTGGCAAGCGTCTCGAACAAAATTAACCTGCCACTGCAAATGGATGCGATGCTACGTTTAGAGACGCTTGTCGCTGGCGCGGACCGTGTCCATTATAATTTTTCCGTCGCGGCGGATTCGTTGCCAGCTTTTCAGCAAAAAATTGCTGAGCAACGCGACTTTATGAAAAAAAACGGCTGTACGATGAAGGATAGCCAGCTCTTATTCCGCTCTGGATTTGGTCTGCAGATGAATTTTTCGGCACCGACGAAAATTGGCGGCACGGAAGATAAAATTGTAATTATGCCAAAAGACTGCGGCTTCGCTGAAGCGCCACCGGTACCCGCACCGAAAGAGTAAGCGCTTTAAGCAGATTTATTTTTGCGCTTGCCGTTGCCACTATTCGTCACGGCGGTGTCATGCTTGCGGATGAATTCACGGATGACAGGCAAGATGAGTTCACGATATTTTTTGCCGTTGAAAATACCGTAATGGCCAACGCCAGGCTGAAGCAGCGCCTGCTTCTTGGCTTCCGGCAGGCCAGAGCAAAGGGCGTGCGCGGCAGAGGTCTGCCCCACGGCTGAGATATCGTCCAGCTCACCTTCGACTGTTAGCAGCGCGGTGCGCGTTATCGCTGCCGGATCGACCGATTGCCCACGCCAAACATAGGTGCGCTCAGGCAGGAGATGCTTCTGGAAGACGGAACTGACGGTTTGCAGATAAAACTCAGCCGTCACATCCATCACTGAAAGATATTCGTCATAAAATTTGCGGTGTGACTCGGCGGAGTCGCCGTCGCCGCGCACCAAGTGCCGGAACAATTTCATATGCTCACCTACATGGCGGTCGAGATTCATCGACATAAAGCCGCTTAGCTGAACAAAACCGGGATAAACTTCACGTAGCGCGCCGGGATAATAGAGAGGCACAGTTGTTATCACTGTATTTTTGAACCATTGCAGCGAGCGCTTTTCTGCGAGTTCAGTGACCTGCGTTTTCGCCGCACGGGCATCGATGGGGCCACCCATCAGGGTCATGCTACGCGCCTGCGCAGGATCATTGTTTTGCGCCATGATGCTCGCAGCGAGCAGAACGGGCACAGCGGGTTGGCAGACGGCAATTAGGTGCACATCAGGCCCAAGCAGCCGGATAAACTCAATAAGGTATGCAATATAATCATCGAGGTCGAATTTGCCCTTGGAGAGGGGAACCTGCCGCGCATCAATCCAGTCCGTGACAAACACGTCGTGGTCGGGCAAAAGCGCCTCAATCGTACCGCGCAATAATGTTGCATGATGACCCGACATCGGCGCAACAACCAGCACGCGTGGGTCGCTATGCGGTGTCAGACGCTGGAAGTGAAGCAAGCGGCAGAAAGGTTTGCTCTTGGCCACTTCCTCGATGACATCGACGGGACGCCCCGCAACCGTCGTGGTCTTCAGGCCGAACTCCGGCTTGCCGAAACGACGTGTCGTTCGCTCCACCAGCTCAGCCCCGGCGGCGACAGCGCGGCCAAAGCTTGTATAAGACGTTGGCAGAAACGGGTTTTGAAACACCGTTTGCGTCGCTTCCGCAGCCATCCGCATCGGCGTCAGCATGGCATGGCTCAAATCATAAAGCTGATAGAGGTTAAGCATCTGAACCCAGTTCACAAAAAATAGCGCGCCACGAAGGCCGCATCCTTAACCATGCTGTGAGATTCGCACAAGCACGAAGCCGCCACCATGATACGTAATGGTAACAAATAAGAATGAAAAATGGTTAAAATTTGCTGTAATAATCTAGACTTGGTTAGGCTTCTGACGCCAAAAAGACAACAAAAGCAGCAGCCATACAGAATTATCTTGCGCGGCGGGTTGTTTGGGGTAGGCCAAGTCTTCCTGTGGCTGCGTAGTGCGGCGCAAAGTCCTGTCTTTTTTCGCTGCCTCATATGCTGCCTCAATTTCTAATATTGAGCGGAATGCCTGACGTTCAACTTCTTCGGCAGAGGCAATTTCATTGATGACCGTCTGCATGGTGGTGTGAACATCTTTGTTGCATGGTGTGGCAAGGCGCAGACGCTGTAGCAAGCTCCGCAAATCGTGAACGAGCGCGCGTTGCCGCAGCCATTCCATGAAGCTGTTCGGGGCGATCCAGCGCAATGTGTGATCCGAGAGCATAGATCCTTGGTAACTCAAAAAGCTGAAGCAACTATTTATTTGCTGCAGGAAACTAAAACTGCAGCCAAAAGCTTGCCAGCCGCCGTCGCTTCGGCCATATTGCCCTCTTGATATGGCACGTGCCATTCCCCCGACATAAGTTTATCATGACAATTCTGACAAGCTCCAGTTCCGAGCAAGGGCGTTTGCGCGTCAATATCCCTGAAAATTATACAGGTTTGCTGGTATTTGCCGATGGATCCGTGTTACGCGGCCATGGCACCGGTGCCATAGGCTCTGCTGTTGGTGAACTTTGTTTCAATACGAGTCTTACCGGTTATCAGGAAATTCTGACCGATCCGAGTTATGCCGGACAGATTATCAATTTCACTTTCCCGCACATCGGCAATGTCGGCGCTAACAAGGAAGATGTCGAGACCGATAAGGTTGCTGCGCGCGGTTTGGTTCTACGCGCCGATATTACTTCACCGTCAAACTGGCGCGCTTGTGAGCCCTTGACGTCCTGGTTGGAAACAAACGGACTCGTAGGGATTACGGGGGTGGATACCCGGGCGCTGACACGACGGATTCGGGAGCTAGGAGCGCCGAACGCGGTTGTCGCCCATCAACCGGACGGCAAGTTTGATATTCCGGCGCTCGTGGCGCAGGCCAAAGGCTGGTCAGGTCTCGAAGGGCTCGATCTCGCAAAAGATGTGACCTGTGCGAAGGCCTATGGCTGGACGGAGACGGCCTGGGCTCTCGGCAAGGGGTATGGCACACAAGAGGGCGCGAAGCTCCATGTTGTTGCGGTCGATTTCGGGGCGAAGAAAAATATTCTCCGGCTGTTGGCGAGTAGTGGCTGTCGTGTGACGGTGGTTCCCGCGCAAACATCGGCGGCGGACATTCTCGCTCTACGACCGAACGGGGTGTTCCTTTCCAATGGTCCTGGCGATCCGGCAGCGACAGGTGTTTACGCCGTGCCGATGATACGGGCCATTCTGGCCGCCAATATTCCTCTGTTCGGTATTTGCCTGGGACACCAGCTTCTGGCTCTGGCGCTCGGCGGTAAAACGCAGAAAATGGCTTGCGGCCATCGTGGTGCGAACCATCCGGTCAAAGATTTGTTGTCAGGACGGGTTGAGATTACGAGCCAAAACCATGGCTTCAAAGTTCTGCCCGAATCCCTGCCTGGTGATGTCGAAATCACGCATGTCAGCTTGTTTGACGGCAGCAATGAAGGGCTGCGTTTGCGTGGTCGCCCAGTCTTCTCGGTGCAGTATCACCCGGAGGCCTCGCCAGGGCCGCATGACAGCCAGCATTTGTTCCAGCAATTCGTCACGATGATGGGGTGAAGATGAAAACGCCAGCGACCTCAAGTATGTCTTACGGTCTAACGCTGTTTTTATCGGCGGGTTTGTTGTTTGCGGAGCAGCCCTTGCTGGGGAAGCAGATGCTGCCACTGGTGGGA
>JAGOHT010000158.1 GCA_017996055.1 Alphaproteobacteria bacterium | reverse complement strand
CCTGCATTTCGGCAAGGCGACTGGCCGTGCGATGAAACATCAGCGCATGGAGACCACTGGGATAAAGTTCCTCCTGCGTAACCTGCGCTGTCATAACCAGCTTAGCTTTCGCCTCATAGAGGGCGTCCACCAGGGTGATAAATCGCATCGTTTCATTGCGCTGATCGGAACGAAACTGCGGCACCCCTTCCAATATGACGGTGTGAAATCGGCGTGCCACGGCCAGATAATCGGCTACGCCCAGAGCACGCTGACACAGTTCAGCAAAATTTGTCCGCAAAACGCCCTGCGCCACGCCAGAGAAAGAGACCTCCCGCCCCTGCACCAGTAGAATACAAGGTTCTGCTATCGCGCCGTTCGTCAATGCGGCGAAAAGCTTGGCTGTGGCCTCAGAGCTCTCTGCGTTCAGAGGTGTGAAATAGACCGGCTGCCCTTGCAAAAAGGCCAGCCGATGGTCTATCGCACCTGCGACCTCGACCACCGCGACATTTTGTTTAAGCAGGGCAATAAAGGGCAGAAAATTCGCCCGCTGTAGCCCATTGGCATAAAGTACGTCTGGCGCGCAATTCGATGTAGCGACCAATACCAGCCCCGCGGCAAACAATGCCTCAAAGAGCCGCGCCAACAGCATCGCATCTGCGATATCCTGGACATAAAACTCATCGAAGCAAAGAAGGCGCGTGCGCCGCACGACATCCTGCGCAATTTGCGGCAGTGGGTCTGCCCCGTGGTCAACCTGTTGCCGCCAGGCAAAGAGCGCTGCATGAATTTCTTGCATAAATGCATGAAAATGGACGCGACGCTTCTGCGCAACCGGCGCAGCTTCGAAGAACAAATCCATCAACATGGACTTACCCCGCCCCACCGGGCCATAAAGATAAAGCCCTTGCACCGTCCTCGTCTGGTTTTGGCGTAACAACCGCGCTTTCAGTCCGCGCGCCGGCGCAGGCGCGGCCAACCGCAGCAGCAAATCATCCAGCGCCCCCACGGCAGGCAACTGTGCCGCATCGGGTAATAGACTACCAGCGGCCAGTTTCGCTTCATAGGCTTTGCGAATCATCGTCATACTGCCTGTCCTGCGCTCCGCTTAGTGCGGGCGAAGCTGCACATTGCCGCCCATGCATCGCAAAGTGAAGCGTGAATCGCACGGGTAGCGATTCACGGCAACGGGCGGATGCACGCTGGTCAGTTGTATTCCCTGGCTTTATGTCCTAAGCAAAACGCAGCCCTCCTGCGGGTTGGTTTCGGATACGGTCATGGCGCGCAGCTTCACCCATAGCGACAAGCTCACCCTTGGCGAGAAAATCCTCTCCATTAACTGGGGACTTGTGCTGCTTGTCACGATCTCTGCCGGTATCGGTATCGCGATGCTATACTCGGCCGGCGGCAAAAACTGGCAACCCTGGGCACAACCACAACTGTTACGCCTAGGCGTCGGCCTAGGTCTGATGCTCTTACTCGCTTTGGTTGATGTGCGCTGGTGGCTGCGGCTCGCCTATCCACTCTACGCCATAATGTTTGCTTTACTGATTGTGGTTGAAGTCAAAGGCCATATCGGCATGGGCGCGCAACGCTGGATTAATCTGGGATTTTTTGTCCTGCAGCCGTCGGAGCTTATGAAGATTACGTTGATTTTGGCGCTCGCCCGCTATTTTCATAGTCTACCGCCGGAAGAAATAGGCCGGATCCGCGCACTGCTCATCCCCGCAGCAATGGCATTGCTGCCCATCGGTCTGGTGCTGCTGCAACCCAATCTCGGTACGGCCATGCTGCTCGGCGGTGTTACCGGCATCTTATTCTTCATTGCCGGCGTCCGCAAATGGATGTTCGCGACATTATTCGCAGGCGTCGGTGCTTGCTTGCCCATCCTCTGGAAATTCTACATGCACGACTATCAGAAACAGCGCGTGCTGACCTTTTTGAATCCGGAAGCCGACAAGCTAGGCGCGGGCTATAACATTATGCAGTCAAAAATCGCCTTGGGCGCAGGCGGACTCTTTGGTCGTGGTTTTGGTCAAGGCACCCAAAGCCAGCTACAGTTTTTACCCGAGAAACATACGGACTTCATTTTCGTGGTCTTGGCAGAGGAATTTGGCTTAGCAGGAACGCTCGCCCTCCTCGCGCTCTATGGCGCAATTTTGACCTTCGGCCTACTCATCGCCATCCGTTGCCAGAACCAATTTGCCCGTCTTGCCGCCTATGGGCTAACGGTTAATTTCTTCCTTTATTTGTGCGTGAATATTTGCATGGTGACAGGGCTCATTCCCGTCGTCGGCATCCCCTTGCCGCTGGTTTCTTATGGCGGCACGGCGCTACTCACACTTTTGCTAGGATTCGGTATTTTACTCAGCCTATCGGTTCACCGCGATACCCGCATCTCGCGCACCGGCCTACCCCAATAAATACCTCTATTTTGCAAAATCTTGCCGGTATTATTTAATCTTTGCCGCAGTGCGAAATAATTGCACGAAAGCGTTATTTGCTTTCATGAATCCATGATTAGCTGAACTGAGTGAAACATAAAGGTGCGCCGATAGAACGGGGCAAAAATGATAATGCAAATCTCATCAACGACTTACCTGACGATCTGCGCACTTTTACGTGATGCGCTTCTCGTGCCAAGCGATGCGACGCCGATGCTGGAAAAGGCGGCCTCCGAACTCGCGCATGTCCCGCTTCAGGCGTTACCCCCAGCCCTACAACAAGACAAGAAGAAGATTGCCGCACTACAACAGGCCGGTTTCGCCAATATCCACTGCTCAATGAGCCAGATGGCGGCGCGGCCAGTAGCGCGCCCGTAAGCTGCCGAAACGTCCACCGAGAAGCGAAAGCAGATACATTATCCCCGCGACCAGTATTATCGCCGGTCCGGATGCTACCGCCAGGTGATAGGAAATCAGCAACCCTCCCGCTCCTGCCACCAGCCCGATTACCACACTGAGCGGGAGCATCTGGTCAAGGTGACGTGCCCAATAGCGGCAGGTCACAGCAGGGATGATCATCATCCCAACCGTCATCAGCGTACCCAGCGCCTGGAAACCGGCGACAAGATTAAGCGTTGTCAGCAATAGAAAAAGCAGATGATAGTGTGTGACCCTGCCACCCTGGCTTGCGAAAAAGACTGGGTCGCTCATGGCGATAATCAGCGGACGATAAAGCGCCGCAAGCATGAGCAGCGTCAGACTGGAAATCACCACCAGCAACGTCAGCCCGCCCGCATCGACCGTGAGAATTGAGCCAAAAAGGATATGCAGCAAATCAACCGTGCTGCCATGCCAAGAGACGAGCAACACACCAGTCGCTAACGCCAGCAGATAAAATGCTGCAAAGCTTGCATCCTCACGCTGGTCGGTGGCGCGCGCTGCTAATCCCGCCAGCAACGCCACCAACAATCCGGCAGCGAAGCCACCTAGGCTCATGGCAGGCAGAGAAAATCCCACAAAAGCGAAAGCCAAAGCCACACCAGGCATGATGGCGTGCGACATCGCATCGGCCATCAGGCTTAATCGCCGCAAGACCAGCAGCACACCGAGTGGTGCACTGCCACAAGCTACAGCAATGACGGCCAGCAAAGCGCGGCGCATGAAGGCATAATCGGCAAACGGCGCCAACGCGATCTCATAGATACTCATGAGTGCCCCTCGCCCACATGGTGGTGATGGTGCTCCGCCGTGTCACCATGATGGTGGTCGTGCGGCGGTAAATCGCGGTCACATTGCGGCGCGGTCTCCTGCCAGCTTTCCGCCAACAGTCGCGCTTTCTGCAAATGGTCAGGCTGCAGAACAGTGCGTGAAGGGCCGTGCACCAGCATTTCGCGCGCCAGCAACAGAGCATCCGGACAATAGGCTTCTGCCATGCCAAGGTCATGCATAACCAGTAAGATCGTCCGCCCTTCCCCACGCCATTGCTGCAGCAACGGCAGCAACTCCGTGACCGTGCGGCTATCAATCGGCGCGAAAGGCTCATCAAGCAAAATCATCCGCGCGTCCTGTACGATAATTCGCGCGAAGAGCACACGCTGCAGTTGCCCAACCGAAAGGCCATCAATCGGACGATCTGCAAATGAACTCATCCCCACCCGCTGTAAGGCCGCGCGGCTTTGGGTATCTTGCACGGCACTTAGCGCGCACCAGTTGCCGCTGCGCCGCCAATGGCCGAAATCGACAATGTCGCGCACCCGCAGGGGAAAGCCCCGGTCAATCGCGCTTTGCTGAGGCATGTATGCACAATCGGCAGGCGTGCAGCCCTGCCATAGCATGTGGCCGGACATTAAAGGCACCATACCCATGATGGTTTTGAGCAGCGTGCTCTTGCCGCCTCCATTGGGACCAACAATCGCGGTCAAGCTGCCAGGCACAAATGTCACCGAGACATGATGCACGGCAGGGTGACGGTCATAACCAGCGGAAATATCGCACAAGGTCAGCATCAGCCCACCACGGTGATGAGCGCGACCGCCAAACAAACGATGAAGCCCGATACCAGTAGTATCCGCGAAAGCGCGCTACGGCGGAGCAGCGAAGATTGGGATAAGTTCATCAGCCCCGTTTAGCATGGTTGGGGGCGGGCGACAATGTAGGCAGACGTGCCGCTAAGACGGCCCCAAATGACAATGAAACCTCAGATCATTCCGCCGCATCGTGCCTTCTTGCTGACAAACCAAGATATGGCTCGCCAACGGTGCGGAATTCTCCACCCCGCGCTGTGTGGCCGTAACCTGAATTAGCACGGGCGGATAGACCATATCGCTCGTTGTTTCTAGATCCAGTAGCGATTCGACTGTCCGACGATTCATGGTCGCCTCCGCCGCCTGTTCAAAGGCCGCCCGCAATTTATCGGGAGCACAGCTTTGAGAGCTATTGTTCTGCCGCATTTCTGCATAATTGTGAACGCTAGCGACTAGACCATCCGCTGTTGGCCGGGTCGTAAAGCGACGCACGGTGCAT
>JAGOHT010000157.1 GCA_017996055.1 Alphaproteobacteria bacterium | reverse complement strand
TTCCTCTTCCAAAGCCAAAACCCGCGCATCGAGACCATCAATACTCGCCATGCGCTTAAGATGGTCACCCACGAAATCGTCCGAATAGGGCAGATAGCGCTTATCCCCAAAATTAAACTGCCGTATGCGTCCACCGCCTTTGAGCGTTTCATAGACATGATCGAGGAATTGCCGATACCCGGCTTTGCCGTTGTATGAGCGCACTTGTTGCTTGCGTATCTTGACGCCTTCATCGTCCTGGAACTCGACGCCCTGCTTGTCGAAACAAGTCATGATGCTGGCAAGGGTCTTTT
Organism: Alphaproteobacteria bacterium; assembly: GCA_017996055.1. Classification (GTDB taxonomy): domain Bacteria; phylum Pseudomonadota; class Alphaproteobacteria; order UBA9219; family RFNS01; genus JAGOHT01. The sequence goes on along the minus strand of JAGOHT010000157.1, from coordinate 4,745 downwards.
CCTGCGGCTGCACCGCGTCGGATTCAATGTTGCGAACCGTAACCGTCGTTACGTCGGCTTTCTGAGCAAGGTCTTCCATCGACCATCCCAAAAGGCCACGGGCAGCGCGTATTTGTCGTCCGGTAATTATCATAATGCCAATCCTAAGCTTCGAATTTAGTTAATTCCATAAAATTGAATGCTTTCGTAACGGGAGAATAGCCATTTTCCTATGGTTTATCCCGTTTGCATTGCATGTTATTCTGAAATAGTAAAATAGTTCTTTCTGTAAACAATAATATATGTTGATTCCAAAGCAATCGCCTGTTACGGTTGGATCATAGATCTAGAAGTTATTTTTAAAGTGATTTTTTAAGACGCATACAACGGAGGGATATTGTGCCTCGCAGTATGAAGCAAATACCGGATGCCAGGATTTGGAGTCCTGAAGAATGCGCCGCACGGCTGAATAAATCCGTGCCGTGATTCTACCATCATAAAAGACGCTAGGAACAACTCGGTATGCCTAAGAAAGACGGCACACTAGGCGGCTGGGACTCCAAGGCGTTTGAAGCATGGCTTGATCGTCGGGCGGGTTTGATGGGCAGTGCTTCAGGTTCTCCGGTTGTCGATTCACATATTGAATCGCAAATGTTGGAGGCGATCCGTGGGAACCATTGAACTGAAATATGTTGAGCGCAACATTGCCAAAGGGCGAGTTTATTATCGTTATCGGCGTGATGGCTTGCGCGTCCCCTTACCTAACGATCCATCTTCGCCGGAATTTGCGCTGGCTTACCGCCGCACACATGAAAGCTTTGAGCGTGGTTCATTGCTGCCGCAGGCAAAACCAGGTTCTATCGCCGCTCTTATTGAAGCTTTTAAAAAAAGCGCAGAGTTCACTTGTCTAAAACCGCGTGTGAAGGCGCTCTATTTATCAAACCTGGACATCATCCATGAGAAGCTTGGCAAGTTTCCGGCAAATAATCTAACGCGCCGCGTGATTCTCGAATGGCAAGATTCGCTTTCGGATACGCCTGCTAAAGCAAACAATCTGATTAAGACACTCAGCCGGATATATTCTTTCGGCATCAACCGGGGCATGGTCACACAGAATCCAGTGACTGGAATTAAGAAACTCAAAATTGGTGAATATCGCCCTTGGACGCCGGAAGAAATCGAGAAGTTCAGAGGCAAAGCGCCTAAACCAATGCGCGTTGCCCTGTGTCTTGCACTTTATACCGGCCAGCGTCTTGGCGACGTGTTAAAAATGCGCTGGGATCAAATCAACGATGGTGGGATAGAAGTCTGCCAAGAAAAGACCGGCGAGAAAATTTGGGTTCCGCTGCACAGTGAGTTAAAGACCGTCCTAAGCACGATAGAAAATCCCAAAACAGACGCAACAATCTTAACGTCAGAAAGTGGCGTTTCGTACAAAGGCGACCACTTCAAACACCTGTTTAAAGACGCCATGCGCGCCGCCGGTCTGCCGGATGGTTGTGTATTCCACGGTCTAAGAAAGACTGCTGCGGTCATGCTGGCGGAGGCTGGATGCAGCACCGAACAGATCAAGGCGATTACCGGCCACAGGACGGATCAAATGGCGGCTTATTACGCTAAACGGGCTAATCAGCGCGTTCTAGCCAGGGCAGCCATGAACCGACTGGAAAACAAAATTGCCCAACCATGATTTTGAAAACTGCCCAACCGGGAGAACCAAAATGACTAACTCATTGAAAGAATTGGTCGGAGTAGCCGGATTTGAACCGACGGCCCTCAGTCCCCCAGACTGATGCGCTACCAGGCTGCGCTATACTCCGACATTGTATTAGGTCTTGAAGCGCGCGCACTATAGCGAGCCCGTCTCGCCACCGCAACCCTGGCAGAGTGCTGATTTGCGCCTTTATTCTGCAGGTTTCTGTACACGACAAACATTTTTGACACAGATAAAAGCCGGAATAACCGGCGAACAGGCGTATTCCGGCTCTGGGCACGCGGCGCGCACCTTGGCCTGTAACGGGAGAAGCCCTGGCGCCATGTTTCCGACATAGCGATCGCCCGCAATACCAAGGATAACTGGTGGCGCACAGGCTTCGGCATAGAGAAAATAGGGGTGGCAATCTTCCGTCTTGTCACAAAGATAGGCCATACCTGAGATGTTGCTGACAAAGCCACGCAACGTGGCGCGTTCATCAGCACACTTACCTGCCTGCGCAGTAGTAGTTAGAAAAACGAGTACGCATAGTGAGAGAGCGCCACGCCAGCAAGCCAGCCAGGGCGCACGCATTAGATGCCTGACTGCTTCAGCAGTGCGCGCAACGACTTCAACTCATCCAGCAGCCCTTCAAGCTCTTCACGCTTTTTGGCGGAAAGGCCATTGGGTTTTGGCTGCTGTTGCGGCACTGTGAGGCCAAGCGAGCCTACCTTCTCCGGCGCGACACTCGCCACAACAGGCGTGGCAGTGGAGATGCGGTTGATGACGCCGCTGCGGCTTTCCTTCAGCAGCTTTTGCACACCACGAATCGTGTAACCCTGGTTGTACAGAAGGTTCTGGATATTCTTGATGACAGTGACATCTTCCGGCCGGTAATAGCGCCGGCCGCCGCCGCGCTTCATCGGGCGGATTTGCGAAAACTTGCTTTCCCAAAAACGCAGCACATGCTGAGGCACATCAAGCTCGGTCGCCACTTCGCTAATCGTGCGAAAGGCGTTTGGTGACTTTACCTCTGTCTTCTGCACCGTGGGTCGAGTGGTGGCCGTGGTTTCGTCCTGAGCGATTTGCACCGACATGGTTTAGTCCTCCCCGGTTTTTGCGGCGGTTGACGGCGCGCCCGTCATGCCACGGCTGATAGCGTCCTTCAGCACATGGCTGGCGCGGAAGACCAAAACCTTGCGCGGCAAAATCGGCACTTCCTGACCTGTCTTCGGATTACGCCCGATGCGCTGGCCCTTGCTGCGCACCTGAAAGCTGCCGAAGGAAGAGAGCTTGACCATCTCGCCCCTCACCAGAACACGGCTTACTTCCTCAAGAATAATATCGACCAAATCGGCGGATTCATTACGCGATAGCCCGACTTCTTGATAAACGGCTTCAGCAAGATGCGAGCGCGTAACGGTATTTTCGGCCATCAGGTTGCTCCAGCGGAGGGTGACTACAGAGTTAAACCTAATACGTCACGACAAGCGCGTCAAAGAGAAAGAAGGCTTGAAAAAGCTGCGAAAAATTGCCACTTGACGCCGCCGCACGCGAATCGGCAGTGCAGATATTTTCATGCTCATGGCCTCAAGAAACGCGCCCAGGATTTTGTTTTAATGCGCCGATAGCACGCTGGCCTGAGCCGCCTGCTGCAACAGCTGAATTCCCGCAAGCGCGGCGTGTTCATTTGCGGCTGCTGATATCGGTAAACGTAGCAAGTCGCACTCCAGTGGCACGCCCGCCAAAACACCGGCCAGGGCGGCATGCCGCGCCGCCTGCTGATCCAGGGCGCGAATGACCGCGAGCGTTGCCAGACCACCGGCATCGGCAAGGATGACCGGCGTATGCGCCATTCGGCTGGCCAGAATGGCGCCTACGAGCGCGGCAAGCGCCGCATTGCCAAACTGCGCCAGCAGCGCCATCGGCGGGAATCCAGCGGCAGCATCCAAGGCAGGCTGTAACGCCGGTGCCAAGGCGGCATCTGCCCCGCAATCTGTTAAGCTTTGGGCCAAAGGCGCGTTCGTCAGCGCCGCCAGCAGCGTCGCCGCGGCAAGTTCTTGCCCATCACCACAAACGGAGAGTGCCAGCACATCCAGCCCCATATCGACCGCCATCATCCCATAAGTAATGGCTTGCACGCAGGTCTGCGTGGTCATGGCAGGTTGGCCTAGCGCAAAATCGGCACTGGGTTCTGCTAAATTCATCTCATAAAGCCGGAAGTCAGCATCAACCGCCGACACCTGATTGGCCAAAGCCCCGTTGGGGTCAACCAGTCGGGGCAGGCTCTCGACGAGCGGATGCGTCGGTGGTGCCAGCCTTACCACACCATGATTAGCGGCAAAGAGCGCTAATCGTGGGTGCTGCACCCGTGGGTGTTCCCGCCCCTGCCAGCGCGCTAACCAAGCGCGCCGCGCTTGCAATTCTGGCGGCAAATCAGAGGTGCCGACCAGCGCTCTAGTCGCCATACGCAAGTCCGGTTCCGGCAGGCGGGGCAGGATTTGCAGTATGTCCTGATAGTTCTGCGGCCTTATCGGTGCCGTTTGTGCAGTCATGAAATCCTTTATGGCTTTTGCAGCGATTTTTGCTTAAGTTGGCCCACGCCACGCGTTTTGCGTGGCGTCGCGTTTCTGCACCACTTTATAGCCTGTTTCTGATGTCTGACCAGCCCCCTGCCCCCGACCAAACACCAGCCCCAGCGCCGGAACCAGCCGCGCCGGAATGGCGCAGCGCATGGTGGCGTGAGCTGATTATCGCGACAAAATATCTAACGCGCTTGCGCATACCGCTACGTGGTTTGCCAGATCGCGCCCATATTGGCGGCGCATTGGCCTGGTTCCCGCTCATTGGCGCACTCGTTGGCGCGCTTGGCGGACTCATCGACGGGGTCGGGATCGCAATCTTGCATTTGCCGAGCAGCATCACCTCCTGTTTCGCTGTGCTCGGTATGATGTGGCTAACACGCGGCTTGCATGAAGAACAGCTAGCTGCCTTCGCCAACCAGTATGGTGACCTCAGCGACAAAAATCGCCGCCTCGGCTGGCTCAAGGAAGAGCGCGCCGTACGATACGGC
>JAGOHT010000020.1 GCA_017996055.1 Alphaproteobacteria bacterium | reverse complement strand
GCGGAGTTCCAATATCTCTTTACGGTATTCGCCCTTACGACCCCGACTGAGCGGCGCGAGCAGCAGCAACTTCGCCCCCTCACCCGTGGCCATGATTTTATCAACCATCTGGCTGGCGGTCTGGCTCTCAATCGGTAGGCCGGTAGCGGGGGAATAAGGCACCCCAATGCGGGCATAGAGGAGACGTAAATAATCATAAATTTCTGTGACTGTGCCAACGGTCGAGCGCGGATTGCGCGAGGTGGTCTTCTGCTCAATAGAAATGGCAGGTGACAACCCTTCAATCGCGTCAACGTCCGGTTTCTGCTGCATTTCAAGGAATTGGCGGGCATAAGCCGACAGACTTTCGACATAACGGCGCTGACCCTCGGCATAAATCGTGTCAAAAGCTAGGGAGGACTTGCCGGAACCGCTCAGCCCAGTCATGACGATTAACGCGTCGCGCGGCAGGCTGATATCGACGTTTTTAAGGTTATGTTCACGCGCCCCGCGTATATGTATATGTTTCTGCATGATTTTCCGCTTTTTTCCCTGCCCTGCTCTATGGTATTTAGGCTGCTGCTCTCACTTCGGCAATGATTTATGTCTGACACAGAAAAACCTACGACCGAGAAACCAGCGACTGAGAAAGTGCTGACTGACTACGCCCTGCGCAGGATGCGTGCGTTGGCGGAAGGCAACGGCTTGGATCCGCTTAACATCAAGGTCAACAACAGCGAAGAGAAAGACGTCACGCTCACCGGCACCATGACGTTGACACCGAAGTCAGAAATTAAGACGCAGACTCTAAAAGGGCGCAAGCTCAAGCTGCCCGAGGTGGAGAAATCCTTCACCAATGCCAAAGAGATGACGCCTTATGTGGCGGAAAAGCAGAAGGCGTTCCAGGAAAGCACCGACTGGTATACCGAGGTGCTTGCTGACCTCGACAAGCTGCCGGGCAAAGGCTGGGGTATTGAGACGGCGCGCGTCATCTTCGATAACCGACCCGCCGTGCATTTCAGCGCTTCGGAAACCTGCATCAAATGTATGGGCAACGGCACGCTCACTTGCGAGTTTTGCGCCGGCAACGGCTATACGCCGTGTCAGATTTGCTACCAACGTGGCACCGAGAATTGTTATACCTGCTTCGGCAACGGGATGAACCCGCAAGACCAAACCCTGCCCTGCCCGACTTGTAACGGCACCCGTTTCGCCATTTGCCGCACTTGTCAGGGACGCAAGGGCATACCCTGCGGCAACTGTCATGCCAACGGACATGTGATGTGCGAACCCTGCCAGGGTGGTGGAAAAATTGTCGAACTGTCGACGCTGGAATTTGGCGCTGAAACAGCCTTCGCGCCCGGCAGCGGTGCCGAACTGCCAAGCGCCGTGCGCCGCGCCATGGACAGGGCAGGTGGCGTCAAAGTGCTGGCGAATGGTCATGCCACTATCGACTATACCAAGCCCAAGGATGAAGATAAGCGACCGGGGATGATGGTTTTGAATTACACCGCCCAAATGCGGACGGCCGACCTTGTCGTTCAGCTCGGTGATGAAGCGAAGCGTATCGCCGTTTTCGGCCACAAGCGCACCTTCCTCGAAGTTCCGGCTTTCCTTGATAAGAGCCTTGCGGATGGCCTGGAACTACTCAAGCAAACCGGCATTGGCAAAGGCAATATCGATAAGGTCCTTGAAGTCCGTGTTTTCAAGGAGGCCTGCGGCTTCCTCCTGAAGGGGGCTGGTACGGTCGATCAAATCCGGAAGCTTTATCCGCAGGGGCTGAGCAAGCCGATGATGCAGCAAATCCTGCTGCTCATGCGTAAGGCATTAGCGCGGCAGACCATGGTGGCACGATGGGCGGGGTTCCTCGCCGCTTTCGTACTCGCCGATGTGCTGGGTGGTGCGCTCTATCTCACACCCGCGCATAAGGCATTGTTGGCCAACGGTTCCGGCCTCACATTAGCGGTTGAGATTCTTGTGCCGCTCTTCTGTGCTGCGCTCGGCTTCCTGCTTACGGGACAGGCCGCACTCTTCCACCTCCAGCGGCGCTTCCCAGACACCAAACTGGCGGTGCATCATCATAGCGGGCTGCTTGGCGTGGCGGCGGCAATCGTGGCGTTTGTCGTGCCTTGCCTCATCGCGCTCATGCAGCCCGAAGGCGTACAGTGGCTGGCGTTAATCACACATAGAGCCTGATGCGCACACACGTCGAGTTCCGGTCGCATAGTTTTCCGGGTGTGCCGGATGAAGATGCGATCGTTAATCCTGGGCGGTGGGGAAAAAGACTAGCTGAATATCTTCATGCCGAATTGAGCAAGCACGGGTTCCCAGGCACTGCCCCCTATGTGGAAGACTGGGGCTGGGCAGTGCCGATAACAAACACCGCACTCCCTCTTTGGATTGGGTGCGGTAATTACGAAGAGTTTCCTGACGGCTTTCTTTGCTTTATCGAACCTTCAAAACCCACCGTCAGAAAACTTTTTCGCAAAATTGATACAACAGAACGCGTAGCGGCTCTCGCTGATTGCCTAGACAAGATACTTCGTAGTCATCCGGAGATACATTCTATCAGATGGTGGGCACCGGGCGAGCGATAGTATGCCGTTAGGCAACCAAGTCAAAGAGCAAGACTTCAGCCTGCGCGCCCGCACTCAGCTGCACGGCGCTTTCCTCGCGGATGAGCAAAGCATCCCCTGCCTGCAGGCGCTGACCATTGACGGTCAAAGCCCCACGCGCGACATGCAGATAGGCTTGCCGATTTGCGGCGAGCGAAAAATCTATTGCTTCGTCGCCATCAAAGAGACCGGCATAGAGCGTGGCATTCTGCTGGATATGCACGGCGGTGGTATGCCGCGCATCGCCTGATGCGACAGGTAAGAGCCGCCCCCGTCGTTCCACTTCAGAAAAATGCTTCTGCTCATAACTCGGCGCGCTGCCAGCTTGGCGCGGCAACAGCCAGATTTGTAGCAAATGCGCAGCTTCCGTCGCGGATGGATTAAACTCGCTATGCCGCACCCCGGTGCCCGCCGACATACGCTGTACATCGCCCGGTCGAATGACCGAGCCGTTGCCCATGCTGTCCTTATGCTCTAGCGCGCCGGACAACATATAAGTTACGATTTCCATATCCTTATGGCCATGCATCGGGAACCCATGACCAGGGGCGACGACGTCGTCATTGATGACGCGCAGCACACCAAACTGCTCATGTTTGGGGTCATGATAATCGGCAAAAGAAAAACTATGGTAACTATCGAGCCAGCCATGATTGGCATGACCGCGATCCAGCGCCGCGCGCAAAGTTAGCATTGCAGCCTCCGCAAAAGGTCAAACATGAATGGGATTGATATGGTGCAGGCGATGGGTTTTTCAACGGGCTAGTGCGTAAGGCGCAGCAGCTGCCCTTTGAGATAAGCGCTTTCAGGCAAGTACGGATGTACCGGATGGTCGGGAGCAGCAAATACGCTATGCAGCACCTGTCCTTCGCGTCCGGCATCGCCCAGACCGGCAGCAATTTGCTCCGCTAGGCTTTCCAGCGTCAAATGATGGCTGCAGGAGGCAACAAACAGAAAACTGCCCCGCTGCACCAGCGCCGCCGCCAGCTTGACCAGTTTGCGATAGCCACGCGTCCCTGCCCCAAGGTCTTTCCGGCTTTTGATGAAGGCCGGTGGATCGACGATGACGAGGCCGAATTTTTCTTTGCGTGAGCCATACTCGGCCATCACTTCAAACGCATCGCCGCGTTCCCATCGCGTCTGGGCGCTCAGTTTATTCTGCTCCGCCGCCTCCAGGGCGCAAGAGAGCGCCAGTTCCGACGCATCGACACCAACAACTTCTTTCGCTCCCGCTGCAGCTGCATTCAGGGCGAAGCCGCCGGTATGGCAATAGACATCAAGAACCCTCGTACCGTGGGCATAGCTCGCCGCCAAGGCGCGGTTCAAGCGCTGGTCATAGAACCAGCCAGTCTTTTGCCCGGCACTGGGGTTGGCAAAAAACTGTAACCCGTTTTCCTCAAGCGCGATCTGATCCGGCAGCGTGCCTTTGGCGACCGTCACTTCCTGCGACAGCCCTTCGAGAACACGGGCAGAACTGTCATTGCGCAGCAAGATCGTCGTCGGCTGCAGCAGCTTGTCAAGCGCAGCGACCAGCGCTTCCTGCTGCAGCGCCATGCCCGCGCTGTTGAGTTGCGCGATGAGGTGCTCGCCATAGCGGTCGATAGTCAGCCCGGGCAAGCCATCAGCTTCGGCGTGAACCAGACGGTAAAACGGCTTGTCAAACAACTGCTGGCGTAAGACCAGTGCTTGCTTTACCTTCGCGGTGAACCAGTCGGCATCGATGACGGCTTCTGTGCGAGTGAAGAGCCGCCCGCATATCAGATTATGTGGATGAAAGCTGCCAATGCCGATACGCTTGCCTTCGCTGGACAAAAACTGCACTAGCCCGCCCGGAGGCAAGTCCTTCGCTGCGGCGTCCATCGCCACTTCGTTGCTGTAAATCCAGGGGTGGCCAGCGGTCACGCGCTTTGCGCGGTTGGGCTGCAGCCGAATGATGGGATAGATCACGAGGATTTCTTCTGCGCAGCGATGGGCTGGGCGAATTTCAGTTCAATATCCCAAGGGAAATAAATCCAAGTATCCTGGCTGACTTCGGTAATGAAAGTATCGACCTGCGGCCTGCCCTGCGGCTTCGCATAAATTGTGGCGAAATGCGCTTTCGGATATTGCTTGCGCAACAGCTCCGCCGTGCGGCCGGTATCAACGAGATCGTCAATGACAATCCAGCCAGTACCGTCGCCAGTAACGGCAGGCGCTTTGATGACCTTGGCTTCCGGCAGCGTGCCGCTCGCGGGCTCGGCGCGATAGCCAACAATGCAGGCCGTTTCGATCACGCGGATATCGAGCTCACGTGCCACGATAGCGGCAGGCACCAGCCCGCCGCGCGTAATCGCCATAATGCCTTGCCAGGGCCCCTTATCAATCAGCCGCCAGGCGAGCGCTTTGCCGTGACGATGCAATTCTTCCCAGCTTACCGGAAAAAACTTATGGGATTCAGTCATGCGCGCTCTCCTCTGCTCGGCCCTGCGCTTATAAAGAACCCGGCCACTGATGGCCAGCATCGCCTGTCGCCGCTAGCCTTTTGTGCAAACGCGAAAGTATGCTGCGGCGCAACATATTGAAACTAAACGATTTTTATGGAATCAGCGACACGAACTGTGGTGTCATGTCGCAGGCGTTGATTCCGTCGGCTGGCGGCGCCGTGAGACCAAGACCACGAATCAAGCCGACGCTAGTGTGGGCAGTGCATGGTAACGGCAGGCGATCTGACACCGACCATCAAGCTCTTTCCGGACGGGAAAGAACCCATTCATATTGACCTCTTCTCGCAAGGCGGCGGCCGCCGCGGGGCAGCTACGGCGGGCTTCCTGTTTGGACTCACGCGTTTTGAGGACATCAAGATCGAAGGCGCATCAGGTACTAGCGCTGGCGCAATGGCGAATGCTGTTTTGGTACACGGTCTGGCCAAAGAACAAACCGCCCCGAACCATGACCGGCAAGACACGCGCCAGCTTCTCGCCCAGCTCTATCGTGTCGTCACAGACTATTCACCTTACAACGTAGCGCAGTCGCTCATCAGCCATACGCAGCACAATGTCGAACATGGCCAGCGCCTGATGTTCGCATCGCCTTTTGCCGCGCTCACTCCTGCGGCTTTTGTGCGCGACATGGTCGAGTTCAGTCGTGCGGTAGGCGACCAATTCAAGACTTGTAGTACTGCCATGACGCGCGCCATGCGCGTGTCAGCCGGGCATAAACATATTCTTGAACTCGTGATGGAAGATGTGATCGGCAACACGAATGCTATACGTCATCCATCTGCCCCTTTCCTGGTCAACAATGTGGTTCGAGAGAACGATGACCAGCATCTGCTGCTCCACAATCGGGGGCCGATGGGGTTGAGCCATATCATTGCCTCTGGCGCATTAACGGCTTATCTCCCCCCCGTGGAAGTTCCGGGCGTGGGGCTTTGCCGCGATGGCGCGCAGGGGGGAGCAAATCCGCCTATTCTGGATTATTTCCGTCTCAAACAAGAACTGATGCCAGAAGGCCGCGCGCGCATCGCCGTGCTCTACAATCTATCCGATCCGGATGGCAGCCTTAAAGAAGAGCTGAAGGCACGCGACCCGAAACTGCACAGCGACTTCCACACCGCTATGGAGCGGCAGAAGCGTGAACTTGCAGAATTGCGCTCTCAAGGACAAGACATCCGGGTAATCCAAGCTGGGCTGACGCGCCAGCAGCGGCAAGAAAGCCTATCGGATACGGATCCTGACAAAATGCGCGCTATGTTCCGTATCGGGGTGAAGCAAGGCGAAGAACTTGGTTTTAAACTTGTGAGTCAAGAATTGGGCGTCGATGTTAAGAAACTTCTTGCACAGCGTCCGGTGCTGATGACCGCGACTACGAACCGTCACCACGCACATAGCTAAAATTAGTACATTGCTCAGAATCACTTGGGCGCACCGACGGTTTCGTGCTTCGGCGGCGTGATGGTCACCCCGGCCTGCTTCAACCGCTCGACAAGCGCATTGGCATTCTCATTGCCACCTTCGGCGAGACGCAGGGTTCCGACCGCCAGACGATCAAGCCGTTGCTGCATCTCTTTCGCTTGCGCTAAGGGTTGCTCCTGTGCTGCATAAACCTGCTTGAGGTTACTCTGTTCGCGCAAAACTTGTTGAACATGGAAAGCCAAAAAAAACGTCAGAGATACGGCAAGCGTGAGGACTGGCAACTGCCAGTGATTATTGTGATCCATTGAGGCCTCCTTTATTTTTTTGTGCGTGGTGCCTTATCGCCAGCTTCAGACTTTGCTGCCGACGCATTGAATTTGAGCCCTTCCGATTCTAAAAGCGCCCGAATAGCACCATCATTCTTTTCGACCGCAGCGGCCGCAAGATTTTGCACCAGCCCTTGCAGAAGTTGTGCGAAATTTTGCGCGACATTGATCTGTTGGGCACGCTGATTGACTTCGGCCTGTAACGCCAGATTCTGACTATGCAGAACGATGCCGGCCACGACCAGTGCCAAAACCAAAAAAGACAGAGCTGTCGTGCCCCAATAGGCGCATTTGTCACGCATCGGCGATGTCCTCCTTGCTGATTTTGTCGTTTTCGTCTTGGCTGACCGCGGTGACATAGGGATAATCACTGCGAATCGGTCAAAAAAGCTTAAGCGGAAGTTATTCTCATGTCACCACGCTTTCTATATCTAGCCATTCTGGGGGTCGGCCTGATATTCACAGGCTCATGCCAAGCCAATGCTCCGTCCGGCCTGGAACGGTTTCTCGGCGTTTGGTACACAGAGGATAAAGATGGCGCAGTTGCTATTTATCGCTGCGGCAAAGCGCTGTGTGGCAAACTCCACTGGCTGAAACCCAGTGATGAGCCCGATGCTGCCATCGATGACAAAAATCCAGATCCGAGCCTTCGTGGGCGGCCGCTCTGCGGCATGGAGTTCATGGGCGGCTTCACCCCACAAAAAGATGGCCGCATGAGCAGCGGCTGGATTTACAGCCCGCGCCACGGCGCGACCTTCAGCGCTGCGCTCGCCCCCGGTCAGGCTCCCGACACTATCGAACTACGCGGCTATTTTATTCTGCCGATGCTCGGCGAGAGCCAGACCTGGACAAAAGCAACCAATGTGGAAGCCTGCCAGCCGCCGCGGCAGCCTTAAACGGCCTACTTCTTTTCCTTTAGAAATTTTTCTAACCGCTCTGCGTCGGTCGGTGTGCCGGTCTTTTCGCCTGGCAGCTCATTCCGCAGGTTGTTATTGATTTTGCATGGGCCACACATCAACATGCCGGAGCAGTAAGAAATCTCCTCCTCAGCATGGCACATGCTGAGCGTAATCGAGAGGCGCTCAAAGCTGTTGTCACCGACCGGACAGGTGCAAAGCAGGACCCGTTCGCCATCCTCATCACCCGCCGTCATGCAGGCAAAGCAACGGTCACGATAACTACCGCGCGGCAAATTTTTGATACGGATGCTATAGTCTTTCATCCCAGAATTCACCAAGGTTGGCTGATTGAGGATTTGCGCTTGCAAAGCCTGAATCTGCTTCCTGAGTTCAGCAATTTCAGCAGCATTGCTGGCGGAGACGACTTCGCACTGGGCAGAGGCATCGACAGCCACGCCCGTCGGAGTACCCGTCGCGGCCGCAGGTGCAGCCTTATCCTTTGCGTCAGCCGCCTTCGCAATCGGTGTCGCCGTCTGGGTAGACACCATCGGTGCCTCTGCAGCACCAGCCGGCAGAGCCAGCATCCCAAACAAGACGGCGACCGCTATAGCAAACTTTGACATTATTCCCCCACAGGCTGTGCGGCAGTGCAAGCCGCTGACCGTGATATATTTACCTTATGAAGTGGTTTTTGGATAGTGCTGAGTTCTGCAAGTAAATTGTTGCTTGACAGCAGGCCGCCCCATCCATTTATGCTGCTCTCATGTGCAAACACTGGTTTATCAGTCTCGACCGACCGCGCGACGTCCCGCAGCGCCAATGAGCGCGTGCCCGCCTTCCACCGGAAGGCAAAGCCCACGGCGGGTCAGACAGCCGTCCCTTAAATAATTACGCCGCTCGGCGGCACATTAGGTAACGGCAATGCTTGAAGCACAGACTCCTGACACAGGGGCGTCGCATCACCTCCAGACCAATATGTCCATCCGCGTCCTAACGCCGACGGACATACCCGCCATTCTTACGCTGCAGGATGCCGTGATCGCCAATCTGCAGCCGACAGAAAAGCATTTTCTGAAAAAACGCGACGCAGTCTATCTGGAAAAGCTGCTGACGCTCGGCATCGGTGTTGGGCTGTTTGATACCACAAGCGGCGTTCTAGTGGCACAGGCCTTGCTGCGGCGGCAAACTTTTGAATCATGCGAGACGAATTGCAACGTCAACAACTTCCTGCGCCATGCGGCACAGACGGCGCCCGCGCTCTCCAAGCATTTACTGCCGGAGCTGCACGACATCGGCTGGGGCGTCATCGGCACAATGTTGGTCTCGCCCGACGCCGTCTATCACCGCAAAGGCCTGGCGCGCCAAGTCATCAACGCCTTGATGGCAGAATATCTGCGCCAGGGCGGCAAGCATGTCTTTGCCAGCACGGCTGTTGATAATCTGCCTTCACAGAAAGTTTTTGACGCCTTTGGCTTTTCCCGTCTCGCCGAGGCGGTGGATCCGAAGGATGGCTGGCGCTGCGTGATTTTCCATCATCCCCCCCTCGCCCATTTGCATCAGGGAACGCCGGGATCAGCGCATCACCCGCACCGCGCCTGAGCCTTTCGCTTGCGCTTCGAGCTATGCTATAGAGCGGCCGATGAAAGTTGTGCGTCCTAAAATCGCTGTTTTGGTCGATCTACCCGCCAATGCCCAGGCGGGCGGCCATGTTAAGATGTGGCAGTCATTAGCCGAAGCTGCCGCCCGCAGCCATTTGCCGATTGACCTCACCGTCTATTTCTCCGGCACGCCGTTTACGGTGCCACTGGCTCCCCATGTCCGCGCGCTCCATATTCCGCCAGTCTTCAGTACGGCACGACTAAAATTTCTGCCTTATCTGCCCGACCATACGGATATTGCCGCCTATCATCGGCAGCTGGCGCGTCATTTGCGCTCTTACGACCTCGTCCATACCACTGACGCCTTTTTTGCTTTTGCCCGCACAGCAGAGCGGATGCAGAAACGCGCGGGCTTTGCCCTCGTCCACTCCTTCCATACTGACCAGCCCGCCTATGCTGCGATTTTCCTGCGCCGTTCTTTGCAGGCGAAATTAGGCAAAGGTTTTGCTAGCCGCCTGCTCGTCGACGGCATCAAGCTTCCTCTGTTGGCGCGCGAACGGATGCTCTACCAACAAAGGCGCCATCTGCGCTTGTGCGACCATGTGCTCGCCATCCGCCCCGAAGATAAGGCGCTGGCTGAACATTATACTAGCACGGCCCAGGTCAGCCGCCTGCGGCTGGGGGTTGACCGCGCGCTCTTCCGGCCTGATGCGGAGCAACGTTCAGTGCTCTGCGCGGCACTCAACATCCCTAGCAATCGCTTGCTCATCTTGTTCGTCGGACGGCTGGACGAAGGCAAAAACATCCACCCCCTCATCACAGCTTGCCGCGCGCTCCGGCAGCAAGGTTTCGCGCCGCATCTGGTCGCTGCAGGTATCGGTCCCGCTGCCGCAACAGTTACCTCAGAACTTGGCGATCACGCCACACTCTGCGGCTATCTCCAGCCGGAGGCGTTGGCCAAGCTTTACGGCGGGTGCGATTTGCTGGCGATACCCTCTGAAGTCGAGATTGGCAGCCTTGTCCTAATCGAAGCTTTAGCGAGCGGCTTGCCCGTGCTGGTTTCCGCTGGCAGTCAGCTGGCGACCCTGCACGGCCCCAGCGCCGCCCTTCAGGCGGTCGCAAGCGGCTCTGAAGCCTGGGCGGCTGTCTTACGGGATATTATGACTTCGCCAAATGCACTTTCCGCAATGCACGAAGCCGCCCGCGTCTATAGCCGTGCCCGCATCGCCGACTGGAACAGCATTTTGCGCGAGGATCTGTTCCCGGCCTGGGAGCAGGCTCTCGCTCGCCGCGCGCAGCTTCTTCCTTCAAAAATGGCAGCGTAATGAGCAAGCTTTTTGGTCAGCGCATCCTATTGCTCGTGCCACATCCTGATGATGAGGTGGTCGCCTGTTCGGCGACGATAGGCCGCGCGCGCGCTGATGGTGCGACAATCTTTGCTGCCTATCTTACTACCGGCTGTGTCAGCCACAGCATCGTCTGGCCCTGGCAGCGTAAAAACCATAGCGCCAAAATCATCGCACGGCGGCAGGAGGCGGAACGCGTGGCGGAGCATCTGGGCATTACGCCCATCTCCTGGTCTGAACGTCCGGCGCGATTTCTCTGGCGGTTTCTGCCGCAGGTGCTGGAAGAGGCCCTGCAATTGATTGAACAGTTTCAAATCGATCAAGTCTGGGTGCCCGCTTATGAAGGCGGCAATGCAGACCATGATGGGCTGAACGCCGTCGGCACCCATCTTTCAACCATCGTCTCGGTGCTGGAATTCGCTGAATATAACTGGCTGCATGGCGAATGTCAGAACAACCGGTTTCCCTATCCCACGCCGGAAACCTTGGCCTTCGATCTCACGCCCGAAGAGCGCGCACTGAAGGCACAACAGCTTGCGCTGTATGTTTCAGAGCGGCGAAATCTGTCCTATGTCGCGGTCGAACGCGAATCTTTCCGCCCCCTTATCAGCTATGATTATAGCCAACCGCCGCATCCGGGTCTGCTGTGGTATCGGCGCTTTCAGTGGGTGCCCTTCCATCATCCGGATGTTGACCGCACGCGCGATGCGCAGGTCAGCCGCGCCATCGGCGCGTTACTTGACTCAACCGGCGCGGCGCAGCGCTGAAGCGCTCATTGTGTTTGCAAGACGAGTGGTCTTATCCGCGCCGCGACGCCAGATTGCCCGCGCTGCTTGCCAACCAGACCACGGCTACGCAACAGCACAATATTCGTGGTCGGCTTAAACGGACGGAGATAACCGAGCAAGGCATCATCCTTGGTGAGGGTCACGCCGGCCTGTATGGGTCCCTCAACTGGCAATATCGTGTCTGGCTTCCAGGCATGTGCGGAAGCGTTGCCATGACGGTCAATAACCACCGCAACTTCGCGCTTGGTCGCCAGCAAGGCATTACGCAGTGAACCAGCCGCGATGACGATGTTTTTTCCAGCCATGATTTTCCCCTCGCACGATCGTTACATTATCGAAACCCTATCGCTTAAAGCCAGAAGAATACAAGGGGAAATGGCGCACCCGTATTAGAGACATCAGAATCTCTTAGGTTTTTGCAGCAATGCTTTGATTTATATCAACGCAGTGTTCCGGAACGCGTGCTTAGCTACTCTGTCGATTAATTCTGATCGTCCTGTATTGAGCTCAAGCATGGCATCGCAAAATGCACCGCATCTAGCAGAGGTTTTACAACCAGCGCGCGCCAATCCTTCGCCCTCTACCCTGCGGCGTGACGGCAGCATCCGCGCCGTCACGCTGAAACAGGCAGCGATTAAAGCCGAACCAACATTAACCTGATGGAGTACCAATCATGAACAACCAACTTCTACTTATCGTCCTATTGCTGCTGCTGTTTGGCGGCGGTGGTGGCTATTATGGCTATGGCGCATATGGCGCCTCGGGGCTTGGCGGCGTGGTGCTGCTGGTGTTCTTGGTCAGCGGGATACTTTGGTATCTGGGGTTGATACCGCGCCGTGGTGATGGTGGGTCAAAGCTCTGACCCATGAATTTTTGGAGACGATCCGACCACTGTCGTGATGGCAGATTGGGGTATATTGTTAAACTGTGAACCCACCCACTGCTGTTGCTATGTGATTTGGAAGACCAGGGAAAACGATTGCCAACAAATATTCAGCAAATTTTTTCCAATTCTAGAGCTAGCCAATTAGGCTTCGAAGTGATTTGCACTTTTGTTGGCAATGGATATCAGCAAGAGCATGACTGGAACTTCGACAAGAACGCCGACCACCGTTGCCAGTGCCGCCCCCGAATTCAGCCCAAACAGGCTAATAGCAACGGCAACAGCTAGCTCAAAGAAATTGGAAGCACCGATAAGCGCGGCAGGCGCGGCGATGTCATGCCGAATTCTTGCTCGGCACATCCAGACATAGGTGAGCAGGAACATAAGAAGGCTTTGCAGCAGTATGGGAACTGCTATCAGCAATACGGACAGCGGTTTTTCAAGCAGGGTTTGCGCCTGAAATCCGAATAGCAGAATAACGGTCGCCAGCAGCCCCATGACGCCGTAGGGCTTCAAATGTTCCAACAGCAAGGGCAATTTGTCAGGAGGTAAGCGCTTACGTGTTATATAGCCAGCAGCAATCGGAATAACGACATAAAGCCCAACCGACAAAAGCAGCGTTGCCCACGGCACATTTATGTCGGAGACGCCGAGCAAGAAAGCCACGACCGGAGCATAGGCAGCGATCATCAACAGATCGTTCAGCGATACCTGTACCAGCGTGTAATTGGCGTTGCCCTTCACAAGACGGCTCCAGACAAACACCATCGCCGTGCATGGGGCTGTGCCGAGCAGGATTAGACCGGCGATATATTGTTTGGAGTCCTCAGGCGCAATGAATGCTGCAAAGATATTTTGCAGAAACAGCATCCCAAGCGCGGCCATGCTGAATGGCTTAACGAGCCAGTTAATGATAAAGGTAATGATCAGACCTTTTGGATTCTTTCCAACATCCTTGATGGTCGAGAAATCAACATTGACCATCATTGGGTAAATCATCACCCAGATAAGCAGTGCGACGACGAAATTGACGTGGGCATATTCTAGCCCCGCAATGAAATGGAACGAAGAAGGCATAAGGCAGCCAAGTAATACGCCCGCACCGATGCAAAGCCCCACCCATACGGTCAAATAACGTTCAAAGAAGCCTATGGGCAGCCTCATAACGTGCCGATTTCTTTAAGCTTCACGGCAAGCGTTTGCTTGTCGAGACTATCGGGCAAGGTCACAAGGGCTTTGACGCGCGCGGCCAGGATATCGAAGATACGCTGAAACTCGGCGCTGATTTCGGCTTCCGTTCCCTTGAAATGGGCTGGGTCAGGAACGCCCCAATGAGACTTGACGGGAGCACCCATAAATAACGGGCAGACTTCTCCAGCGGCATTGTCGCAAACAGTAATAACGATCTCCAACGGGTGGCCGGTAAATTCATCCCACGATTTGCTGCGGAACCCTTCGGCGCTTATTCCATTCGCCTTGAGCGTGGCGAGACTCATGGGGTGGACAAAGCCACTCGGAGAACTTCCGGCACTGAATGCCTTGAAACGGCCTTTGCCATAGTAATTCAGCAGCCCTTCAGCCATGACGCTACGACATGAATTACCGGTACACAGAACAAGGATATTCAGCATATTAACAGCAACCGGTAGTTCTCTCGGACGGTGTGCAGCAGCCCGTTGTGCCTTTGGTTTCAGGCGAACAACAAGCGCCTTCGGCTTCCGCTGGCGAGAAAATCTGGGCGTCTTCCATCGTGTGATAGGTTTCCCATGCAATTCCCGAAGGGTCTTCTACCCATGACTTCTCGGACTTGGCATAGCAACAGGTGGTCTCGCCGTCGCTGTGTGTCGCGAGATTGGCTTTGGCAAGCTGGTCGCGCAGGGCGCTGAGCTCTGCGCCATCATCGACCTGAATCCCCAGGTGATCGACGCCAACATGCGCGGCGCGGGTCGAAATGGCGAAATTCAGGCGCGGGTCTTCCAGCATCCACTTGGCATAGTCCGGCTTGGTCTTAACCGGTTGCGCGCCAAACAAGGCGCTGTAGAAGCGGATCGACTCTGCGAGATTCTTGACCCCGACATGAATATGCATGCGCTTCATGACTTTTTCCTTTTCTTCTTGGGTGGACAGCATTGGTTGGCCTTGTCACGGACGCAGCAATTCTCGACCAGAAAGGTAAGCAGGCTTTGCGCGGTACCGTTATTCGCCGTGTAGATGATTGAGCGCCCGGAGCGCCGTGATTGAACCAAGCCCGCATGGCTCAAATGAGAAAGATGGAAAGACAGCGTGTTATGAGGAATATCGAGCTGTTCGCTTAACTGTCCAGCGGGCGCGCCTTCCATGCCGTATTCAATCAGTAGTTTGAAGACCCGCAGACGGGTCTCCTGCGACAGCGCCGATAGGGCGATAACGGCATGATTGATGTCCATATGTCTAGATATATAGATATATTGAATTTATCTCAAGGAGGCCGGATAGATATTTTTTACTTTGACAATCCAGCCCTCAACCAATCGAAAGACATTCGGATGGAACTGTTCGGTAGATATAGGGGATGAGTATTTGGGAGAAGGTTGGAGGCATGACGACTTCCATGGCGAAACCGTGCTCCTTCGGAGCATTTTTTGAACCAAGCTTCTCGTCCACGCTTCGGGCACAAAAACACCAAAGCCCCCAAATGGGGGCTTTGGTGTTTTGGCGCGCCCGAAGAGATTCGAACTCCTGACCCTCAGATTCGTAGTCTGATGCTCTATCCAGCTGAGCTACGGGCGCGCAGAACGTTGCCAATTACGGCGAAAGCGCAATGAATCCAGAGATTTATTGCGGAAGCGCGGCACCATAGCGAAAAGCCTTGCAGGGCGCAAGCATTCTGCAGCAAATTTCTTACCATAGATTCGCCGGATAAAAAGTGCCGCGGACATAATCTAAAGCGGCCAAGAGGTTAACGCGCCATGCAGCCTTGCTTGAGTATTGTGATTCCCGTTCTGAATGAGAGCGGGAATATCGCTCCCCTGTTACGTGAGGTTGCCGCAGCGCTTGACCATGAACCGCTGTGTGCCGGCGATTACGAAATAATTTTTGTCGATGACGGCAGCACCGACAGTTCAACAACCGAAATCGCAGAAGCCATGCAGGCGCAGCCCCGGGTGCGGATGCTGCGCCATGCTGAGCGGCGGGGCATGAGCACGGCGGTGCGGCACGGCGTTATGGCGGCGCGCGCACCCTGGATTATGACTTGCGACGGCGATGGGCAGAATGATCCCGCCGATATGCCACGCTTGCTAGCGCTGGGCTGGGCTCGAAGTATAGAGGATAAAATCCTTGTCTGCGGTGTGCGCATCAACCGGCAGGATACTTGGCAAAAACGGCTGGCCAGCCGTAGCGCCAACCGGCTGCGGCGCTGGGTGCTGCAGGACGGCGCGCCAGACACCGGCTGTGCCCTCAAGCTATTCCGCCGCGATGGCTATCTCGCCATCCCCTTCTTCACCAGCCTGCACCGCTTCATGCCTGCCATGTTCAAGACCTATGGGCATGAGGTCATCCATACCCCTATCAATGACCGCCCGCGGCAACATGGCGAGTCAAAGTCCGACATACTCGGGCGGGCCGGTCGCGGTTTTTATGACCTTATCGGGGTCAAATGGTTAATGCAGCGCAGCCCCAAGGTTCAGGTCTTCACTGAATATCGCCCCGCGCAAGTGATTGAGCTTTCTCAAACCGGCAGCTGAAGCAGAAACAGGCAGTATCGTCGATACCGCCTGTTTCCAAAATACGGATTAAGTTGCCTAGCGCTTGAGAGCAGCACTCTTAACCTGCGGTTTTACTACCGGACAGATAGGGCCTAAAGTCATACCCTCCACCGGAGACGCGCCTTCACGCATACGCGCCGTCGTAACGGAAACCATATTGCTTTCCACTGTATTGCCACGGGAAGTGATTTCCGCCAGTTCGATGCGGTGCTCAGCAGCGACACAATTCGCGCGGGTTCCTTGGCCTTCTTGATAGGCGACGATCGTCTTCAAATCGCGTGTTAAAGCTTGCGCCAATTGTGCCGTGGGATCCTTCGCCGCAGACATGGTCGGCTCTGCCGCAGCAGTGTTGGTCTGAACCGCAAGAGCGGTGACGATGCCGAAAGCCGCTTGTTTCCACCCTGACTGTGCCATGAAATACTCCCCTTAGTTCTAGACTAGCTGTTTGGTTAATAAATTGAATTACTTAAGTTCGTTATTCTTATCCGAATACGATGCAACTAATTAGCAGAAACTACTTTCTGCCATCTATAAAAATGTGCTCGCATCATCAATCCCATTGACTTCAACTGCGATATTCGGGATAAACCCGCTTCCCCAAGTAAGGGGCGCATTATGTGCGTCTCGATGGAATAACTAATGATGCGTCGGGCTTAGGCCGCGGTGCCTTTGCAAGACAGGAAACGGTGGAACATGTTCGCGGTCGTTAAGACGGGTGGCAAGCAGTATAAGGTCGCTGAAGGCGACGTTGTCCAGGTTGAGAAGCTGGAAGGTGCCATTGGCGCCAAGCTGCAACTGGCCGAAGTGCTGATGGTCAATGCCAATGGCAGCTCCAAGATCGGTACCCCTTTCCTGAAGGGCGCGAAGATTGAAGCCGAAATCGTCAGCCAGGAACGCGGCGACAAGATCATCGTCTTCAAGAAGAAGCGTCGGCAGAATTATCGCCGCAAGAAGCAGCACCGTCAGGATTACACCATTCTGCGCATCACCGCGATTGCGGCTTAAGCGCCCCAGCGTTAGAGGAGTTTTATCATGGCACACAAAAAAGCAGGCGGTAGTTCCCGTAACGGGCGCGACTCCGCTGGTCAACGCCTCGGCGTCAAGCTGTTCGGCGGCCAGGAAGCCAAGGGCGGTTCGATTATTGTCCGGCAACGTGGCACCAAGTTTTACCCGGGCGATAATGTCGGTCTGGGCAAGGATCACACGCTGTTCGCAGAAGTGCCCGGCCGTGTGAAGTTCCGCACCACTGCAGCGGGCAAGACGTTCGTTTCTATTGAGGTCGAGCCAGCCCAGGTTGCCAGCTAACGGCGACTCCGGCTTTATTGCATCAAACGGGGATCGCCACAGGCGGTCCCCGTTTTTTTTTGTGGGGTATACAATATGAAGTTTCTCGATCAAGCGCGCATTCATGTCGCCAGCGGCCATGGCGGTCCCGGCGCAATCGCGTTCCGGCGAGAAAAATTCATCGACCATGGCGGCCCTTGGGGCGGCAATGGCGGGCGCGGTGGCGATGTCATCGTCGAAGCCTGTGGCGGACTTAACACCCTCATTGATTTCCGATTCCAACAACATTTCATCGCGCAAAGCGGGCGTCAGGGCATGGGCGCGAACCGCACCGGCGCTGACGGCAAGGATGTGGTGCTGCGCGTGCCTGCCGGAACGCAGGTGCTCGCCGAAGATAATGAAACCATCCTAGCCGACCTTACGGAAGTCGGCCAACGCATTGTGCTTTTCAAGGGTGGCGATGGCGGCTTCGGCAATGCGCATTATAAATCCGCGACCAATCAAGCACCGCGCAAAGCGCATCCGGGCTGGCCAGGCGTCGAGGCTGATATCTGGCTGCGACTCAAGCTAATTGCTGACGCGGGGCTCGTCGGCTTGCCCAACGCCGGTAAATCGACCTTCCTCGCCGCGACGACGGCGGCGAAGCCAAAGATTGCCGATTACCCCTTCACGACCCTCGCCCCCAATCTCGGCGTCGTCCGCTTCGGCAGCAGCAAGGAACCGGTCGAGTTCGTCATGGCGGATATTCCCGGTTTGATTGAAGGCGCACATCTTGGCCAGGGGTTGGGCGACCGTTTTCTCGGCCATGTCGAGCGCACCCGTGTGCTGTTGCACCTCATTGACGCCACCGCCGATGATGTCGCTGACAGTTACAAGACCATTCGTGCCGAGCTCAAAGCCTATGGCCATGGGCTGACACGTAAACCAGAGCTCATCGCGCTCAATAAATGCGATGCACTAACTCCGGCGCAAATCAAGGCGAAGAAGGCACAACTTGCCAAGGTCACGAAAAAGCCAGTCTTCACCATTTCTGCCGTCGCGCATAGCGGATTGCCGGAGGTTTTGCAGGCTCTGTGGGCAAAAAGTAAGATCAAACCAAGCAATAAATGATAATTAATTGCTATTTTTCGTGATACGGTTAATCCAGAACAATTTGTGATGATGATGTCGCAGCTTACACAACAAACAGCCGCCCCTTTTGCCGCCACCGTGCTCAACGATGCCCATAGCGTCGTCATCAAGGTGGGCACGGCGCTCGTTTTCGACGAGGCCACGCGCCAGCCGCGCACCGGATGGATGGCTGGTTTGGCGGGCGAGGTCATGGATCTGCGTGCCGAGGGCAAGAAAGTCACCATTGTCAGCTCCGGGGCCATCGCGCTGGGTCGAATGAAGCTAGGCGAAACCAAGCCTAAAGCGGAGATGAGCGTCGCCGAGAAACAGGCGATGGCCGCAGTCGGGCAGCAAGAGCTGATGAAACTGTGGGACGATGCCTTTAAGCCTTATGGCATGGCCGCCGCCCAGTTGCTGCTGACCAAGAATGATTTTAAAAACGGTCGTATCGCCAATGCGCGGAAACTGTTCCGCGAACAGGCGCGCAAAATTCTGCCTCGCTTCTTTCCCGAAGAGGAAAGCCCGAAATCGAACGTCATGCACACACTCGCCGCTTTGCACAAAAGCAAAGCCATCGCCATCATCAACGAAAATGATGCCACGGCGACCGACGAAATCAAGTTCGGCGATAATGACCGTTTGGGGGCGCTCGTTGCAAAAATGGTCAAAGCGCAGGCTTATGTCATTTTCTCGGATGTCGATGGGCTCTACACGGCCAACCCCC
>JAGOHT010000156.1 GCA_017996055.1 Alphaproteobacteria bacterium | reverse complement strand
GGTGATCGGCGCGGAAAATTTTTCGAGACTGCTCGACTGGCAAGACCGCGGCACTTGCGTGTTGTTTGGTGATGGTGCCGGAGCCGTCGTGTTACGAGCAGGTTCAGGCAAGGGGAACAAGACGGATCGCGGCATCCTTTCAACCCATCTGCATACCGACGGCCATAATTGGGACAAGCTCTATACGACGGATGGGGCGGGTAGCACCGGTAAGGTTGGTACGGTGGTGATGCACGGGCAGGAAGTTTTCCGCTACGCCGTGCGCTACCTCGCCGAAGTAGTCGATGAGGCGCTGTTAGCTAATAATATGAAGCCAAATGAAATTGACTGGCTAGTGCCGCATCAGGCCAATAAGCGTATAATTGACGGCACGGCAAAAAAACTAGGCCTCCCGAACGAACGTGTGATTTTGACAGTGGCGGAACATGCCAATACGTCTGCGGCGTCTATCCCGCTGGCGCTCTCTGTAGCTGTTCATGACGGGCGCATCAAGCCTGGTCAGGTCGTTTTGCTTGATGCCATGGGGGCGGGTTTGACCTGGGGTGCCGCCATGGTTCGGATGTAGCCTTAGGCAATTCCGGCGCGCAGCAAATCATGAATATGAATTACGCCAACGGGGTGTAATGTGTCGTCGGTGACGAAGAGCTGTGTACGTCGCTTTTCATTCATGATTTGCAAGGCTTCAACCGCCAGTGCACGACCGGCGATCGTCTGCGGGCTCTTGGTCATGATAACCGAAGCAGGCTGGACGAGTAACTGCGGCCCCATATGACGCCGCAAATCGCCATCCGTGATAATGCCAACTAAAGCACCGTCGACATCAACGACGCCGACACAGCCTAGAGCCTTTGCCGACATCGTAACAAGCGCTTCCGACATTAGTGTGGTGGCCTGCACCAGCGGCAAGGCATCGCCGCCATGCATGATTTGTTCAACACGCTTCAGGACATTGCCAAGTTTACCGCCAGGATGGAATTTACTAAAATGCTCGGCGGTGAAGCCGCGCTGCTCCATCGCTGCGACGGCGAGGGCGTCGCCAATGGCGAGAGTCATGGTGGTCGAGGTCGTCGGGGCAATGCCGTTAGGGCAAACTTCCGGAATTTTCGGCAGGAGCAAGAGGATATCGGAGGCTTCAGCCAATGCGCTCTCTTTGCCGCTGGTGATGCCGATGAGTGGGATTCGGTTGCGTCGGGTGTAGGCGACAACATCAGCCAACTCTTTTGTCTCTCCGGAATTGGAGATGGCGATGACAACATCCTTGGCCGTGATCATACCGAGATCGCCGTGGCTCGCTTCGCCCGGGTGAACAAAATAAGCAGGCGTGCCGGTCGATGCTAGGGTGGCGGCAATCTTGCGGGCGATATGGCCGCTCTTGCCCATGCCGGACACGATGACATGGCCCTCGGCCTGGGTGAGGCGCATTACGGCGGTGGAGAAATTTGTATCCAGCGCCAGCGCCAGCGCTCGTAGAGCCTCAGCCTCGCTGTTCAGGACGTGACGACCAGTCGAGATGAAATCGGGCACTGGTGGCGTAGCAACGGACTGCGGTTGAGCCATAATATCTGCTTCCTATAAGTGTCGCCTCCCGCTGGTATATGCGGAGCAGACGGGTTTGACGACAGCAATTTTGGCGGCAATGGCTCCCTGGGACGGG
Source organism: Alphaproteobacteria bacterium (assembly GCA_017996055.1). GTDB lineage: Bacteria > Pseudomonadota > Alphaproteobacteria > UBA9219 > RFNS01 > JAGOHT01. The sequence continues at coordinate 3,520 of JAGOHT010000156.1, read as the reverse complement.
CTCGAACCGCCGACCCGGTGATTAACAGTCACCTGCTCTACCGACTGAGCTACCAGGGAACAACAAACTGCCAGCGCTACTTGGCGCTGGCCGGTGAGCGTTTCTAGCCAGTTCAGGCAGACGATGCAAGAAAGAATTATTTATCAAGGGACTGCATTGCCGCCCTTGCGCTTTATCGCTATTTGCCGGATAAAAAATTGCCAAAGTATGGCTGTGCGGGCATGGCGGAACTGGTAGACGCACCGGACTTAAAATCCGGAGCTGGCAACGGCGTGCCGGTTCAATTCCGGCTGCCCGCACCAATTTTAATGATTCTAGCCGAACAAAGCGTCGATATCCGCCTGTGTCGTCGCGCGGTTTTCCGGATTACAAAGAGCCTCAGCCGTTTTCTGTGGCGTGATATCGATTTTAAGCCCCATTTTTTTCAGTGTTTCCGTCAAATCGGATTCAGCCTTACGGATATTTTCCAGAGTCTGCGCGATTCTTTGACCGGTTAAATCCTGGAAGGCGCAGGCCGTTAAAATACCATCCGCCTGATTATTGATGGCTGAGAGCAACTTTTCGCGTTGCTGCGCATTCGTCCAATCAATGTTTTGCTTGGTGAGCCCAGAAATCAGTGTGGCGGCATCAAGGATTTTATTGGCGGCATCCTCGGTTGTTTTGACAACCGCGTTGAGCTCCACGCCGACATTATGTGGCGTGCTGCCATCGCCGCGAAATGAGATCGCATTGAGGATAATCAGGACTTCAGAAAAACGCTGTGCCATTGCTTCTTCCGTCATTCCGAGCATTTGACCGGTGGCATTTATCTCGAAAGAAACCTCGTCAAAACGACGGGCAACAAAGGTACGGAGTTCCGCCAGCGATTGCTGCAGCTCGGCGATAGTCATGTCCTGGGGACGAAGCGGCTTAATGTTGTTTTCCATTCCACTAAAATGAACGAAAATGTGCTAAAAAACACTTATTAAACGGTAACCAATTCCTTATCTTCTTGGAGATATTTATCGCGGACCTGCTTTCTGCTCATAAAGTTTCGGTATCATGCATTCAGGAATATTCTTCGCGGCGACAGCCTATCTTTGCTGGGGGCTGTTCCCGCTTTATTTCAAAGCGCTCCACCATATCCCAGCTATGGTCATCCTGCCGCACCGTATGGTGTGGTCGGCAGTGTTCCTTGCTGTGCTGCTACTGTTCTTACGCCGCTGGAACTGGCTGCGCCTGATTGTGACTCATAAGCGTATTCTTATGAGCAGTCTGTGCAGTGCGCTTTTGCTGTGCCTCAACTGGTTTGTCTATATCTGGGCCGTCAATACTGGCCATATTGTCGATGCCAGCCTGGGCTATTTCATGAATCCTTTGGTCAATATACTTATTGGTGCGATCTTCTTCCATGAAAAGCTCCGGAATGGACAATGGCTGGCGCTAGCTTTAGCAGCGGCAGGAGTCGCCTGGTTGACTCTGCAGGCCGATGCACTGCCTTGGATTGGTCTGACGCTGGCGTTCTCTTTTGCGTTCTACGGTGTGATGCGTAAACTGGCGCATCTCGGTGCGCTTGAAGGGCTTGCGCTCGAATCCTTCATCCTTTTCCCTTTTGCGCTGAGTGCGTTGTGCTATTTTGGCGCGGAGGGCGTGGACTACTATGTGAATGCAGATGCCGCTGATCGGATTTTGCTGATGGCGGGCGGTCCGATTACAGCAATCCCACTACTCTTGTTTGCAGCAGGCGCGCGACGGATACCATTTTCAACACTTGGATTTTTGCAATATCTGGCACCAACTGGCCAGTTACTATTGGGCGTTTGGCTTTATCACGAACCCTTCGCCGCCACCAAAATTGCGGGCTATGCCGCAATCTGGGTGGCGTTGACGCTCTACAGCGTCGAAGGGTTATGGCACAGCCGCCAGCGCCGTCGTGCAGGCGAGGGCAGGGGGCGTTCCGAGCGCGTGTTGCAGCAATAATGGGCTGCCAGTTATCGTTACGCCATTTCCACCATTCAGCACTTTCGGTGCGACAGGATTACCGAAGATGTCCATGATCTTCGTGACAGCGCCGTTCAGCAGCAGAGATCTGCTGGCGGTGTCGTCAGTCCAGACAACGGTCCATGCTGAGCTGTCGGTAGCGTTTGTCCCGAAGCGCAACGCATGTTCATGCGTGGTGCAATTAGTCGGCTTAAAGTCAACCAACTGGAGCGCACGACCGGAGAGTAGCGGCCAGACCGTCTTGAACATCTTATAGGCAGGCTTTTCCTCCTTATTGTAGCCAATCACGCCAAAATGATGCTCCCAGTTATAGGGATCGGTGCCATTGTCGCGCCAGTCATAGATAACTGTGAGCGGCACATTGTTCGATAAGTTGGTGAGATACATGCGGAGCATGAGAGCCGCCTGTTCCTCTCCACTAAAGTTCCGCCACAGCTGCGTTGAAGGCACGGTTATGTGCTTATCATTCGCATACCCCCATTCATCCACAGCAACGCGGACGAGCGGACGATTAGCGGGCTGCCACTTCGCCAAATGCTGCATGACAGTGGCGTAATCAATCGGCGCGGTTTCCGGCACGGCCGAACGATAGGGGTGGACCGTCAACCCATCGATGCAATTCAGCGGATTGCTCAGCGTGAACATGCCATCAATGAAGTTATAACGGAGGTCACCATCTCCATACGCGCCGAGTGCAGGGCCCATGACACGCGCTTGCGGGTCAACTTTCTTGATGGCATCGCAGGCCATGCTGACCATCTTACCGACGATTCCGGCATCGGTCTTAGGCGCGAAGCCACCATCCGTATCCGGTTCGTTCCAGATATGCCAGGTAAAGGCATCCGTGCCATAAATGCCCTTATAGTGTTGGACCGTTGCCGCCGCGAAGGCAGCGAAGGCAGCCAGTTCGGTGTCCGTTCGAGGGGCCGACAACCGATACTCCGGCGATGACCCAACAGGCGCCATGTTAATCAGCTTGCCGTATACGAAACTGCCTTCATGCAGAGTGACATCGGGATGAAGCTTGCGTTCCTTTAACGCCGCAAGGAAGCTGTCATAGTCAAACCACGGCTTCACTGCGTAGTCATCAGCATCTGACTGCCGCGGCAGATCAAAGTTCCAATAATATTTTCCCTTCTGTTGTTCTACCGCATACCAGGTGATACTGGTGCGGACGCGTTTGATACCAAGCGCTGCAATCATATCCATTTCAGGTTTGGTGATTTTCTCACTCTTGATGTTGATGCCGAAAGCATCACCGAAGAGTGGTCCCTGAGCGACTGGCGTAGGCACTGGTGTTGGCACAGGGTCAACGGGCGGCTTAACAACAACAGCTGTAGAAGGTAATGCCGTGCTGACCAGCTGCGGCACCAAACGGCCAAGATTTCGCTGCATTAAGCTGCTTGCCAGGACGTTTTTGGTTAGGGTCTTAGTGATGTTTTGCATATGAACTGTGAGCGCTAAATCACTGGCGGGTGCTTCTTCTGCGTAGGAGAGCAGGAGGTTGCTATCTGTGTTGCGGAAGGCAGGCATACCAGGA
>JAGOHT010000155.1 GCA_017996055.1 Alphaproteobacteria bacterium | reverse complement strand
TTTATAGGTTGCCACTTCGCGCATCGCCATGATGATGGTCAGAACATTGCCTTTTAGGTTACTGGCGATACTGGCGCGGTGCGCGGCAAACCAGCCAGGGTCGTTGGGGCCACCGGCCTCGCGCGCCGCATCGGCATAGTCGGAACCGACGCGCAGAATCTTATCGCTCAACGGCATATTCTGCACAAATTGCTCCATCCGGCGGCAAATCTGTGCATTGGCTTCCTTGACGTCCATCACCCTAATCCTCCCCAGAACACGGGAAATACTATGGAAAAGGTGGCAGCCCAGGCAAGCTTGCGAACTTTGAAAGCAATAAAAACGATATTGCGGCGCAACAGACTAAGGCTATTTACCCTGTGTTTTCTCAATAACATAGCCGGTGCCAGCGCCGACAGCGCCGCCGATGGCCGCACCACAGGCGACACAACCGCCGGTCATCACCGTGCCTGCTGCCCCGACCGCCGTGCCTATTGCTGCGCCAGATACCACGCGCTGTTGCGTACGGTTCATATCGGCACAGGCCGTCAAGGCACAGAGCGCGAGCAGCGCCAGATTGCGGGCAATATGAATCTTCGTCATCGTCACCTCCGAAAACGCCATTCTTCCCACTGATTATGGCGAGAATAGGGAGCGGTCTGGTTAAGGCAACCGCACATTCTCAAACTTAAACGGCACTTGCTGGGCTGATTTCGGCGTCAGGAAATAGATTCTCAACTGCGTGTTCGCGGGTAAGGGTGCGGAAAAGCTCATTGTGTAACGAACCGTGGCATTGGCCTCATCCTGTGACATCGAACGACCACCACCGGTCTTGATGACTGCCCCCTGTGCATCCACAACCTGCAGCGCCGCAATCTGTCGCTGTGGGTCCTTGATGACGAAGAGCAAATCGTTCTCGCTCATGCTGAAGAAGCCACTGAACATGGATTCAAAAACTTTACCGAAAGCTTGCCCCAGCGCCTGTCCCGCCTCGCCTGGCTTGGCCGCAGCCTTCTGCGCTTCCGCGGCAGCTTTCTCCTGCTTCATCTTGTCGGCCAGCACCTTGGTCATCACGGTAATTTCCATCCCCGTTTTTTGAAAAGCGGGGGGCAGCAACGGTTTGCCAGCCTGCGCCAGCAAATCGGTCACCGTATAGGTTGAGGCTGGATCGAGCTTGGGATTCAGGATCGTCACCTGCCCCATGACCGAGATGCTGGTGGCTTTGCGGGCTGGGTTTTGCAATTCCGCCCGCGCCTCAACACTGCGGCGTGGCTTGTCCTGCGCTTCAAACGACCAGAACATCGGATCGGCCTTTTTCTCATCTTTTAGCAATGACCGACCGGTATCATCGACCGCCGCGGTAATCACCGGCTTCATCACGCCGAACGCATCGAGCAGCGCATCACCTTCGGTCTTGATTTCAAGCTCAAGCCGGGCAAAATTCTTGCCGGTGCGGCGATCATCGGTGACATCACCAAGCGTGACATGCACGCCGTTATCTTCCGGAATCGGCATCGCGCGCAAACCGGCGGCGGCATCCTCCGCCTGGGCTGCCACAGGCATGACGCCCCATAAGAGGGCTGCGAGGCTGAGCTTAACGAAAGTCGTCCGTTGCATGTCTGCTCCTAAACATAAGGAAATCTTTTGCGGCCAAAATCTAGCGCGGCGTGGTGAATGGCACAATAGGGCTATTTCCGCTTGGCGAGTGGGTGATGCGCGGCGACCGTCGCCGCCAGCCGGTTGCCGACGACATGGGTATAAATTTGCGTGGTGCCAATATCGGCGTGACCGAGCATTTGCTGGACGCTGCGTAAATCCGCACCACCTTCGAGCAAGTGGGTCGCGAAAGCATGGCGCAGCACATGTGGGCTCAAACGGTCCGGCGCGATACCAACTGAGAGACCAATTTCCTGCAAGCGCTGAAAAAAGCGTTGGCGTGTCAAATGACCGGTGTGGGCGCGGGCTGAGGGAAACATGAAAGGTGATGGCTGGTCACCGCTCAGAAATGCTCGCCGCTGTTTGACATAGTCGGCCAATGCCTGCCGGGCTGCCGCCCCCAGCGGCACCATGCGCTCTTTGCCGCCTTTGCCCTTGATGCGGAGCAGCGGGGCATTGGTAAAAGCGTTGAAAGGCAAAGCGACGAGTTCGCTCACCCGCAGGCCCGAGGCATAGAGCAGTTCAATTAGAGCGCGCAGCCGCGCGCCTTCCACACCAGGCTGCGCCGCGGCGGCATCGCAGAGTGCTACAGCTTCGGCGGGGCTAAGATATTTTGGCAATGAACGCCCCCGCTTCGGCGCGCTGAGTTCCCGTGTCGGGTCGTCAGCACGGCCATTCTCGCTGCAGAGAAATTGATAAAATTGCCGCAGGGCCGACAGACGCCGCGCCTGCGTGGCTGGCGCGCGCTTGACCAGGCTTCGCAAATAAGCGTGCAAATCATCCGTGCTGGCGTTGGCTAAGGTGCGGCGCCGCTTGGCGAGAAAATCATAGGCATCCTGGAGATCACGCGTATAGGCGGCACGGGTATGCACGGCGGCATTGCGCTCCGCCACCAGCATGGCCAAGAAGGCTTCAACGTCCGGCAGCGCTGAGCGTGATCGCGGCGCGACGTGGCGGGACATCAGCGGGGAAAGCTATCGGGCAGGTCAACATGAACTGTCTTCAGCGCTGGCGTCATGGGCACGACCGCCAGCCAGACACCGCCGCCAACGACGAGCAGCAACAGAATCGCGCTGAAAAGGCCAACTGTTCGTGTCATGCAAACCCCTATTATCGCATAGCCCAAGGAAATTACCAGACTTGCGCGAATAAATTTCTCCCTCTATAGGACGGCTGGTCAAGCGATACAAGCTGAAGGATTGACAGACCCATAGAGCCTTTTACCGCCTCAAACTTTTTGCTCCGGTAAGTTGTACCTGTCTGTTTTTTGTCTTTCATTAAGGGATGCCCCCTATGTTGTCGCCAACGCTCCAACGCCATCAGAGTAACCGCACGCGGGTAGGCGCGCCGATGCCGAAACCACAACTCAGCATTCTCGCCCTCCCCATCGTCCTTGTCGGGATGATGGGCAGCGGTAAAAGTAGCGTCGGCCGCAAGCTCGCCGCGCGTCTGGCGCTTCCCTTTGCCGATTCAGATCATGAAATCGAGCATGCCGCCGGTTGCAGCATCAGCGAATTCTTTGCCCGCTATGGCGAGACTGAGTTCCGTGCCGGCGAGCGCCGAGTCATTGCCCGGTTGCTGGAAAGACCGATGCAGGTCATTTCGGTCGGTGGCGGCGCTTTTGCACAGGATGATACGCGTGTGGTGATTCAGGAGCGCGCCGTCGCGGTTTGGCTTAAGGTTGACCCCAAGGTGCTGGCCGAACGCGTCAGCCGCAAGAATGACCGCCCCCTACTGCAGGGTTATACCGACCCACTAACCGCGGTCGACACCATCCTGGCAAAGCGTGAACCGCTCTATGCCCAGGCGCATGTGACGGTGCCAAGCGGCACCCAGCCCATCGAGGAAACCGTGAGCCGCGTGGTTCATGCCTTGGCAGACTATGCCGCCAGCGTCGAGCATGGACCAATGAAGCGGCTTGTTATTTCCTGATAGTTTCCGCAGATTAGCGCGATGAAAGCTACGACCTTACATGTGGCGCTGCCGCCGAGCGGCACCGACCATTCCTACGACATTTTCATCGGCAGTGGCTTGCTTGCCGAGGCGGGCGCGGCGATTGCCGATCGATTGGGGCAACGCACCTGTCTCATCGTTAGCGACACAAATGTCGCGGCACATTATGCCGCTCCCCTCATCGCCAGTCTGACTGCCGCCGGACACCGTTGTTTGCCACCGTTGCTGATTCCGCCTGGTGAAGGCAGCAAGAATTTCGCCCACTTTACTCAGCTGGCCGAAAGTGCGCTGGCGCAGAAACCCGACCGCAAGGCGCTCATCGTGGCGCTGGGCGGCGGCGTGGTCGGCGACATGGCGGGCCTGCTGGCAGCGCTGCTGCTGCGTGGGATTGAATTTGTACAAATCCCCACGACGCTGCTGGCACAGGTGGATAGCAGCGTCGGTGGCAAGACCGGCATCGATAGTGCGCATGGCAAAAATCTCATCGGTGCATTTTATCAGCCGCGCCTCGTGCTTGCGGATACGGCTGTGCTACAGACACTCCCCGCCCGTGAGCGGGCGGCGGGCTTTGCCGAGGTCATCAAATATGGTCTCATCGACCAGCCGGATTTTTTCCGCTGGTGTGAACAGCATGGTGTTGCCCTTCTGGCGGGTGACAGCGGGTTGCTGGCCGAGGCTGTGCGCGTCAGCTGTGCGAGCAAGGCCACGATTGTCGCCGCCGATGAGCGCGAGGCAGGCAAGCGCGCACTGCTCAATCTCGGTCATACTTTTGGCCATGCACTTGAGGTGGTGACCGGCTTTGGCGACGGGCTGCTGCATGGCGAGGCGGTCGCTATCGGTTGTGCTCTGGCCATCCGCTACAGCATCGCGCAAGGGCACTGCCCAACTGAGGTTCTGCCGCGCTATGCGGCGCTGTGCCATGCCTGCAAGCTGCCGACGCGCCCGAACGCGACGGTCGCTGCCATTCCGCAACTGCTGCAAGCGATGGCGGGCGATAAGAAGAACCGCGACGGCGCGGTGACGCTTATTCTCCTGCGTGGGATCGGCCAGGCTTTCGTGCAGCCCGGCGTCAGCCTGAGTGAACTAGAGGATTTTTGGCGCAATGTGCTCACTGCATGAACACGCAGTGTTAGCGGCACGCCTTCACCACTAGGCGCTGGGTACACTCAGCGGTCTGACAGCGGTACTCTTCTGGTCGATTAAGGCACCGGTGGTTGCCTTTGCCGTTGGCGTCAACCCGTTTTTATTTCAGACCGTCGATCATGGCATCGCTTTAGTTGCTTTGCGATCAAGTGGGTTATCCTACGGCAAAACCCCATCAAAGAGTTGCGCGCCTTACCACCGTGGTTTGCCCTGCTGAGCTTGGTCGCACTTCCAACGCATAGCCTGACCTAGGTGATTGCCTTGCAGCAGCCCCCTCGAAGCGACACTGATTATCTATCTTTGGCCATTGCTCGTCGTTCTCCTCAGCACGCTCGCGTTAGGACAATCTCTGCGCCGGCACCTTCTCGGCGGGGCTGTGCTCGGCCTGTTCGGGATGGCAATACTGCTGCTGGGTCGCGGACTGAACCTCGAACACAATACGCTCATGCCTGGGCATGGTTATGCCCTGCTCTGCGCCTTGAGTTGGAGCTTATTG
>JAGOHT010000154.1 GCA_017996055.1 Alphaproteobacteria bacterium | reverse complement strand
TGAGGCTGAGCTGGAGTTTGATTTGCTCGCTGAAGGTTTCTTCAATTATCGTGCGCAGATCGCCATCATCCAGCACACCGCGGGCGCGGATTGGAAGCGCGTCACCTCGGTGCTGGCGCACTATGGTCTCATCGATGTGCGCCATATCATGCCGCGCGCCAACGAACCGCCGGAGGTGCAACAGGCACTGGCAAAAATTCTGGCCGGCGAGCGGATTGACCCGCTGCCGACCGGCGAACTGGTATGAGGACGACATGACGGCATTTGGCGGTAAAAAACGCGTGCTGGCGCTGGTCGCACAAAATGAGAACCAGACATTGGCGAACGCCGCCAGCGGTCTCAGCGGCTTTTTCAGCCCTTTCGGCTACCAGACGCAGATCATCGATTTGCTTGCGCCAGAAGGTTTGGCGGTGCTGGCCGCGGCGCTCAGCAGCGACGAGATCGCTTTTGCTTATGGCTTTGCTGGTATCGGCAGCCAGCTGCAAGACCAGCATAACGTGAATATTTGGACGGCGCTGCGCACGCCCTTCGTCGCCTTCTGGTATGACCATCCGGCCTATAATTACCGCCAGCATAGTGTCGCCAGCCCCTATATTCTCAACTGTTATCACATCCGTGATCACTACGAAGTTTGGCAGCGCTATTTGCCGCATCATAACGCCGCCATTTTTCTGCCGCCGCCCGCTGGGCCGAACCCGCTGGCCGAGAGCATCCCCTGGGCAGAGCGCGACCGCCGCTTCATCTTTGCCAAAACCCATTATAATCCACAGCAGATTATCGCCGGTTGGCACGGCTATTCCGCGCCGCTCCGCCAGGTGCTGGCCACGCTTATCGAAGCAGCGCAGCAGGACCGCCATCTTGATTTGGCCGCCGCGACGGAAAAAGAATTCGCCAAGCTGGGCGAGTCGATTGCAAATTTCGACAATTTCTTCGGCGTCATCCAGGCGGTTGACCATTTCATCCGCGCCTGGCGCGCTGACCAGCTGGCGCGGGCGCTGCGCGCCTATCCCACCGATATTTATGGTCGTGGCTGGGAGTCTCTTGCAGCCGAACCGGCCAGGCAGGCGCGGTTCCTGCCCAGCTTCCCCAACAGCGAGCTGTGGCCGCGCCTGACGCGCTACCGCCTGGTTGCGAATGTGAATCCGCTCTGGCGTGAGGGCATCCATGAACGGGTAATGAACGGTATCGCTGGTGGCAGTGTGGTGCTGACCGACAATTCCGAGCGTGGCGATAGCGTGCTGGGTGGCTTGCCTAACTATGTTGGCTTTGAGTGGAATGCCGAGTCATTACAGGCGGCACTGGCGCTGGCCTGGGAACGGGCAGCGGATGGCGTGGACTACCTGCCCGCCAGCCGCGCGCGACTTGAACCCCTCGCTTATACCGAGACCAATTTCATGCAGCCGCTGACGGCGGCGCTGCAGGCGCTGTGCGAGCGTGCCGAAGCGGCTTGACCGGCACGGAACGTCCGATAACATAGTGCGGCGCAGGCTTGGCGCGGAAACGGAGCGGCAATGAAAATCGGAATCGTCGGCGCGGGTTGGTATGGCTGCCATCTCGGCACAGTGCTGCTCCAGCTCGGGCATGATGTCACGGTTTATGAAGCGGCGGCGGAAGTGCTGCCGCGCGCCTCTGCCCTCAATCAGGCGCGGCTCCATGCCGGTTATCACTATCCGCGCTGTTACGCCACGCGCAGCGAAACCGCGGCCTGCTTCAAGCGCTTCATGGCGACCTACCCCCATTTCACCCGCGCCATCGACAACAATATCTATGCCGTCTCGCAATCGCGCTCCGTAATGGATTTCACGACTTATACCCATATCATGCGGGCTCTGGGGCTGAGTTTCACCGAGGTGAATGCAGCTGATTACGGGCTGACGCGTGTCGATGGCGCGATTAATACCGAGGAGCGGGGCTTAGATTTCGGCATGGCGCGGGCGCATTTCCGCGTCAAGCTCGGGAGTAGCTTGAAGCTTGATCGTCCGGTCTCGAAAGTGCGCGAGAACGGCGCGCAGGCCATCATCGATGGTGAGAGTTTTGACCTCGCCATCAACTGCACCTGGTGCGCGCTCGATACCGGAATGCCAGTCGAGGATATTTTTTACGAACCGACAACCTTGTTCTATTACGAAGCGACCGAGCCGTTTTACGGTGCGCTGACGACGATGGATGGCGACTGTTTCTCGGTCTATCCCTATCAGGACAATATCTTCACCCTCTCGCACGTCGCCCATACGCCGCGCGGCCAGTTCAGCAACTATGCCGCCGCCGACCATGTCAATAACAGCCTGACCAGCGCCGGGCTCGATACCATTCGCAACCGCATGGTCGCCGAGGTGGTGCGCGAATTTCCGTCTTTCCCGGAACGGTTCCGCTATGCCGGTGTGCAGAAATCCATCAAGACCAAATATGTCAATGCCCGCGCCAGCCGCGAGACGATCGTGGCGCGCCATGGCCGCATCATCACCGTGCTCTCCGGCAAGATTGACACCATCTTCATCGCCGAAGACGCCGTGCGCGACATGGTGCAGACGCTTTCCGCCGACAATAAGGCAGGCGAGAAAAATGAGCGGCTCGATTATCTCAGCCTGCAGCAACGTGAGTCCGCATGAGTGTCGGACTGATAGGCTATACCGGTTTTGTCGGCGGAGTGCTGAAAGCCGCGGGCGACTATACCTATCTTTATAATTCCAAAAATATTGATGCCATAAAAGGCGCAGCGTTCGACACGCTGGTCTGCAGCGCCACGCCCGCCACCAAATGGCTGGCCAATAAAGAGCCAGAGCAAGATTGGCAAAGCATCCAACGGCTGATGGAAGCGCTGGTCAGGGTCACGGCCAGGCAATTCTTCCTCATCTCGACGGTCGATGTGTTTCAGCAGCCCGTGGGTGTTGACGAGAACAGCTTGGTGCCGACCGAAGGGCTGCCGCCATATGGCGCACACCGCTACGCCTTTGAGCAATTTGTACGCGCGCGCTTTCCCGCCGCTACTATTCTGCGCCTGCCGGCACTCTTCGGCCCTGGCCTCAAGAAAAACGCGCTCTATGATTTGTTGCACGACCATGAGATTGAGAAGGTCCCACGTGACGGGGTTTTCCAGTGGTATAATGTCCGCCGTCTGCCTGACGACATGCAGCGCGCCGCCGGGTTACCACTCGTCCATCTGGTGACCGAGCCATTGCCTTTGTCGCGAATTGTCGATGAGTTATTTCCTGAGAAATCCGGCTGCGGCAAGCCCGGAGCGGCGGCACGCTATGATTTGCATACCGTTCATGCCGCGCGCTTCGGCGGCAACGGCGCTTATGTTGCCGATGCCGCGACAGTCATGCGAGAGCTCGCCACCTATGTGGCGGAGGAGAAAACACGGTTGGTGCAAACCTCACCAAGGGCGCACGCCTGATGCCGCTTGCCATCTCCAATATTCTCTGGACGCCGGAGCAGGAAGGGGCGGCGCTCATCGCGGCTAAAGCTGCCGGTACTGACGGAATTGAGGTTGCGCCCTCGCGCATCGCGCGATGGGATGCGCTGACTCCGGCAACGGCTATAGCCTATCGTGCCAAACTCGCTGACAATGGCCTCACAATACCCTCGATGCAAGCGTTGCTGTTTGGTGTACCGGATGTCGCGCTGCTCGCTGATACCGCGTCCTATCAGCGTCTCGCCGATCATCTCGCGCGCGTGGCGGATATTGCCGCAATATTGGGCGCGCGCGTCTTAGTCTTTGGCGCTCCGAAACAGCGTCTGCGCGGTGCGCTTGATGCTCCTGCCGCGAACGCCCTTGCTGCCGAACGTTTGCGTCCCATCGGTGATGCATTGCACCAGCGCGGCGTGGTGCTAGGGATCGAGCCGGTGCCCGCTGCTTACGGCGCAGATTTTCTGCATAATGTCACGGAGGTTGCGACGCTGGTGCGCCAGGTCAATCACCCCACCATCCGGCTGCATCTCGATACCGGCGCGCTGCATCTAGCGGGCGAGGATGTGTCAGTTGTAACCGCCAACGCTGACATCTTGTGCCATGTGCATCTTTCGCGCCAGCTACTAGCACCTCTGACTGAAGCCTTGCCACTCGATGCGCCGCTGGCGGCAGCCCTGCAAGCCCTGCCCTATCATGGCTGGCTGAGCATCGAGATTGGGCCGCAGGCGGAACCACTACCGGTCATCAATAAGGCATTACCGTTGGCACGAACTTTATACGGCGCACTTTTAACTTAGCTGTCGCAGCCTTCTTTGTAGCTCTTCAGTTTCCACAAAACGCCCCGCAAAATCCAGCACCGTTAGTTGGTGCCCGCCGCAGCGCGCCAATTCATCAAAGCAATTCACTGACCAACCCCAGGCCAGGCTGCGTAAGGCGAGCACAGTCCCGCCTGGCGGCATGAAGAGCATATTGGCCAGTCCCGCGCCTTCCAGTCCGACCAGCATCCGTGTTTCGGCAAAGAGCTGGCGCTGCTCGGCGAAGGATAGCGTCTCTGGCTGGATGACGGTAAAGCCCGCCTCGGTCATCAGCGCTTCCAACGTCACCTCATTCTCTGGCGCACGGCTCGTGCCACGGCGGCTGAGATAAAGCTTACGCCAGGCACTAGCGGAAGGTTGCTGCAAGCGTGCTTTGACAAACGCCAGACCGGCTTCGTCAAGCGCGCCATCATAATGCCGATGGCTCGGTTCATCACCGAGGTTGAACAAGCGCAAGCGCTGGTGCTGGGTGCGTGGGCTGAGGCAATAGGCCGTGCGCACTATGGCGCTACGGCCCCTTGGAATCGTGATGAAACGCTCCGGCGGATAACCCATGGTGCTGAAAGCTTCTTGCACTGTTGGCAGTAACCCGCCAGCAGCGAGAATGAAAAAATCGTGCCCCAGCGCGGCTTCGGCATCCTCCAGCTGCGGCAGGACATCATGCAAAACATGGCCGTAATTATTCCAGTAGCCCAGCACCGCAACCGGCTGCTCTATGGTCTGCGTTGGTTTTGGCAACGTCGCCACCGCATGACCCAACCCCTCCCCCTCCAGCACCGAGAATGGTTTGGGCCAGATCAAACCAAGGTGCAGCGCGAGATGCGGCCCCCACATGCCGCCCTGCAGCCACGGCGCATGACCGCTGGCGTCACCGATATATATATAGTCGCCGCTGCTATAAGCGAGAGCGTCGCGCAGTTGGAGTATGTGACGCGGCAACAGCGCGGCTGGCTGCAAAGCAGGCTGCTCCGCGCCAAAGCGACCGGGTTGATAGAGTCGTGGCCGCGGCGTCACGGTGGCGCAGATTTGCGCGGCC
>JAGOHT010000153.1 GCA_017996055.1 Alphaproteobacteria bacterium | reverse complement strand
TGGCTGGAATGACAATCATGCATCTCATGACACGGCTATCAACTTGCGCTGGAGCCAGCCGCTCAGCCACACGCCGATTTGTGCGGTGAGTTCGCTTTCGCTGATGCCGGTTTGTGCTTGAGCCTGCGCTAGAGCGATGTTGAAATCTGCGCCATTTTTCAGCGCCGTGAGCATGGCTTGTTCCGGTGCGGTAAGCCGGTCGCGACGCACTTCGTGGTCTTGCCGGTAGAGCAGTAGAGCAAGCGGCATTGCCGCAATCGTCTCTGGCGGCGCGCCCTGTTTCCAAGCGCTGAAATAGCTTTCGACATCATATGAACAGTTCAGCAAGAGCATACTCTGCTGGAATTGAAAGTGGCTGGCACCAAGCTGTTCCGGTGACAAAGCGGCGACCTCGGCAATCGTCAGTGGCCGCGTATCTTGCCCTAAGAAGGATGCGGAGAGCGCTGACTCAAGTGCGGCCAGTGCGGAGGCTGGCGTATCGCCTTCGCGCGCCGCGATGAAATCGGCAAAGCCGATGCTGTAGAAATCGAGATTGAAATTTCGTGACGGTGTGGCGCGCACATAGTCTATGGCCAGCTGATTGAATGCGGTAGCGCCGAGAAAACAAAGCAGCGCGGGGTAATCGGTGCTCACCGCGGCGCGTAGGCGCAAATGATAAGCTTCCTGATATATCGCGATTTGCGCGGCGGGGCTGAGGCGCGGATGCGGCAACACCCACTCGCTCCTAGTGGTTTCCGTCGTAATCGCGGTGTGCAGCTGCTCAAGCGCGTTGGCGAAGCGGCGCATCGGCGGCCTCCTGGCTGACGGCGCGGGCCCGTGCCAACTCCTGCAAGACAATATCAAAGGCGGGAATCTGTTCATCCCACTCAATCATCGTTGGGCGCGCGCCGAAGCGCTCGATGGCTTTAGTATAGAGCGCCCAAACCGGCGCGACGACGTGGTCGTCATGCGTATCGATGATGTGGGTGCCGCAGTGGCGATGCCCGGCGAGATGATGATAAGCGATAGCTTCTGGCGGTAGCATGGCGAGATAGGTGGCAGCATTCCAACCATGATTGAAGGCGCTGACATAGACATTGTTGATGTCGAGCAGCAGGCCGCAACCGGTTAAGCGCGTCAGTTCCGCGAGAAATTCGGCTTCCGGAATTGTCGATTGGGTAAAGGCCAGATAACTCGAAGGGTTTTCCAATACCAGTTTGCGGCCAAGAAAATCTTGCACCTGCTTTACACGGTCAGCGACATGGATGAGTGACTCCGGCGTCAGCGGCAAGGGCAGCAAATCATGGGTGTTGTGCCCACCAAGGCCGGTGAAGCAGAGATGGTCGGAGATATGCGCAGGGCGCAAGAAATCGGCAAACCGCTTCAGTTGTGTTAGATAGGTTTGGTCGAGCGGGTCGGTGCCACCAATCGAAAGTCCGACGCCGTGCATGATGAAGTGATAGCGCTGGCGTAGGTCGCCGAGAAATTCCCAATACCCCTCATGCGCCTGGATGAAATTTTCGCTGATGACTTCAAAAAAATCCAGCGCTGGCGGGGTAGCGAGAATCGCATCGTAATGCGGTGCGCGCAGGCCAAGACCGAAGCTCTGCGGAGACAATAAAGGTAAGTTGGTTTTATCAGCTGTCATGATGCAAACGGGCATGGCTTGCGCCATGCCCGTTATTACGCTTAGTGCGAAGTTGGGGCGGTCAGTTTGCCGCCGTCTTTTTCGCAGGCACCGGCATCGACCATCTTCCATTCGTTCGGATCATTATCCTTGGTGGCATGACCGGCGCAGGAATGCGAACCCGATGCGGTCTTGCAATCGTTCTTGCCCGCCTTGGCGATGCCATAGCACTTTTCCTTTGCGGATACCGCCTTCAACTTGCCTTCCATCGCGCCTTCGTTGGCGAAGGCCGGAGCGGCGAGACCGGTGAGCAGGACACCGGCGAGCGCGGCGGTGAGCACGGATTGATTCATGGAATTCCCCTTTGGATAAGATTGTAGCGCAGGCCGGAATTGTCCTGCGCTGTCTGCTTCGCTGTAGGGCGAACGACGGTTACACTACCAGGCAAGAATTTTTCTGCCGAGAAGAAAGCCGATGCCGCAAAGCAGCAAAATGGGCAGGATATGTGACAGGGTGAGGTGAGCAATAGAGTCGTTGGCCTCGACGAATTTGAGCATCAGGTGGCCAGACGTGGCGGCCGCCAACAAGGCGACCCCACCTGTTAAGCGTGGCACGGTGGTGGCGCAGCGCCGCACCAAGATCAGCAGGGTGATGGCGGGAACAATCGCCATGCCAGTGATACACAGCGCGCAATCAATGCCATTATCTTTCTCCAACGGTGCCGCCGTCGCATCAGGCACAGCGATGCGGTAGGCCAGTAGCGCGGCATATGCAGCGAGTGGTAGGAGCGGTATTTTAACCAGCCAGGGTTGTTGCCGCTGGTCAGGGAAGGCGAGCCAGCACGCGCTGAGACCGCTGGTGAGCAAAACTAGGAAAAGCACGGCGATTTCCGCCAGAAACAACGGCTCAGCCAAGCGCAGCGGCAAATCCGGGCGCAAGCCGAGAAAGGTGACCATAAGCAAAATGCCGCCAAAGGTCACGCCCAGCCACAAGCTGACCATGCGAAACGGGCAAGCGCCGACGCAACGCGGCGCGGGCTGTTCGGCCAAGTGGCTGATGAGCTCTTGGGTATCCATCAGCGATGGTCCCCCAGCTTACCGCGCAGCACCTTATAGGCGCGGTGCGCTGTGACTTTGACAGCGGAGACGCTCATTTTCAGATTGTCCGCCACTTCCTGCACGTTCAAATCCTGGCCATACATTTGCGCAACGACCTGTTTCTGCTTCTCATTCAGCCCTTTCATGGCTCTGCGGACATCTTCGCTTATCTCATAGGTTTCGGTTACATCCTGACCAAAATTTTCTGCAACATCATCGATATTACCGGTGTTGAGCGCGTCATGCCGGTAATGCAGCCGCCAATGGTCATGCAGCCGATAGCGCGCAATGGCCATCACCCAGGGCATAAAGGGACGATCAGGGGTATAGGTATGGCGCGCTTTATGCAGAGAGAGCAGAATATCCTGCACGACATCGTCGCGGTCACGAGGCGGCACTTTGCGAAGTAGGAAATCGCTGAAAAATCGCGTGAGCGTCGTGAGTAATTCGCTATAGGCGTGCTTGTCGCCTTTCTGGGCGGCGGCCATCTGGGTTTGCAGCTTTTGTTCTTGCTCTGCCGTCAACATGTAACCGAGGCCTTGCCGAACGCGAATGACATTGCAAGCTAGCCCATGCTGGGCGTGACAACAAGCCATGGAGCCCCAAGATGCTGAGAGGCCTTTATAACTGTTACAACCGCGTCGAGCTGATCTGGCCGTGGCTGCAAGATCTTGTTTTGCTGGTGCAACGCCTGCTTATCGGGAAAGTCTTCTTCGTCTCTGGCCTAACCAAGATTGACGATTGGAGCAACACGCTGTCGTTGTTCCAGGACGAATACAAGGTGCCCTTCATGCCGCCGGGCTTGAGCGCCTATAGCGCAACGACATTTGAGCTGATTTGTCCTGTTCTCTTGGCGCTAGGGCTCGGCACTCGCTTTGTGGCCTTGCCGCTCATCGGCATAACGGCCGTTATTCAGCTGACCTATGACCAAAATCCGCAGCATTATCTTTGGGCGGCGCTGCTGTTTGGCTTGGTGTGTTTTGGTTCAGGCCGGTTCAGTCTGGATTTTCTAGTCACAAAGCATTTGCGGCGCGTCTACGGAAGAGCAGAGGAATGTTCCGTGGGAACTTAAAGTGCGAGCGTCTGCTTTTGCGCTTGGATGGTTGTTTGCGTAGGGCGCAAGGCTTCAATCTTATGGCCTAGCCTGACCAGTTTTTTTGCCGCGCCGTGCAGAGCCGTATCTAGCTTGCGTAACACCAGGCTCTTACCGGCGGCAGCAAAGCCCTGTAATAATGAGGGCTTGTGACGCTGTGCTGCATTAGCAACTTGTTCAGCCTGTGCATGCCCTTCCAAAACCGCCGCGGCTTCTCTCTGCCGCGTCGTGTGATAGATGCCAAGCGATGTCCGCAAGGCTTGCATATATTTTTGGCCATTTTTTGTCTTGTCTGAAAGTGTGGGGAGTTGTTTGCGGAGATGCTTTATCAGCATCGAGTCGAAAACAATCTGATAATTCTGCTCAGCCATTGCCGCGTTACGGCTTTTCGCATCTTGTTTCTGTGCTTGCAGCAGCGTCTGGCGGAACTGCTGCGTCGCGGGTTCGGCAGCGGCCTTGCGCAGAGCCTGCGAGAAGGCCTTGAGAAAAGCATCCGTCTCCACTGGGCTTAGTTCGCTCTTTTGTACAATGCCGCTTGCAGCCGATCCATCAAGCCCTGGCAGCGCGCGCGTTGAGGCCGCGGGAGCAAAGCCGGCCGCAAGATTTGGCTTTGGAAGGCGGTCAGGTGAAGGCTGCAGCATCAATTACTCCCGGGGAAACGTCCAAGCATATTATTGGTCACCTAAAGCTGTGCAAATAGTTTCAGGCGCACTCTAATCGGAGCGCACCCGAACATAGCTACCCGGCGAGTCTTCCAGAATAGGCTCCGCCGGTTCGCGCGCTGGAATATTGCTGCCCCGGTAGGGTTTGAGCCATTCCATCCAGGCGGTCCACCAGGAGCCCGGATGTTGCTCTGCGCCTTTCTGCCAATCTTCAGCAGTCGGAGGCAGATTGTCATTTGTCCAATAGCTGTATTTGTTGGCATCCGGCGGGTTGACCACGCCGGCGATATGGCCAGAACCGGCAAGTACGAACTTGACTGAGCCTTGGTAAAGTTGGGTCGCCGCATAGGTTGATTTCCATGGCGCGATATGATCTTCGCGGGTAGCGAGCATAAAACTTGGCGTGGTGACGAGCCGGAGGTCAATCGGCGTGCCATCGAGCGAAATACCGTCAGGCTCCGCGAGTAAATTCTGTTGATACATTTTACGAAGATAGAATTTGTGCATCGCCGCGGGCATCCGTGTCGCATCGGAATTCCAAAACAGTAAATCGAATGGGAAAGGTTCACGGCCTAGCAGATAATTATTGACGACAAACGACCAGATAAGGTCGTTCGCACGCAACATATTGAAGGTTTGCGCCATGGCGCTGGCTTCGAGATAGCCTTTCTCCGCCATTTGCGCTTCCAGCGCCTCAATTTGTTCCTCGTCAACAAATACACCGAGTTCGCCTGGCTCGCTGAAGTCAATCATCGTGACCATATAGCTAGCGCTGGCGATGAGCGGCAACTTAGCTACCTGTTCAGGACGACGTTGCAGATAGGCGAGCAAACAGGCGAGCAGCGTGCC
>JAGOHT010000152.1 GCA_017996055.1 Alphaproteobacteria bacterium | reverse complement strand
GCACGACAATCTGCCGTGCTCAGGCCGAGACCGCAGAGCGTGTTTTTGAGCAAGGCGAGCCAATCCACCGGCGTTGGCTCATTCTGTGCCGCGGCGAGGACGAGCATGAGGAAGCGCCCCAACGGCGCCAGTGCCAGCGACGTGCCCGCAGAGTCATCAATGCGGATCGACCAGCGCCGCAAATGGCTAACCACCCGCGCCGCCAGCTGCCGGTCACGCGTCACCAGCATGGCGGTGCGCGCCGGTGTCGCCAGCACGCTGCGGAGCTTGAGCGCAATCATCGCCGCTTCTTCCGCCTGTGTCTCCGCCGCCAGCAAACTTATCCCGACAAAACCTGTCGCATCCAAGCGGGTCTCCGGCGCGCGCCACAAGCCGGTGGCCGCTGCCGGTAAAAACGCAGTTTGCAACTGCGTGGCGCGCGCCGCGCCAGACATATCACCATACGGCCAAACCGCGACGGCGCGACGCGGCACCGCACAGCGTGCCAACCATTGCTGCATCATATGCTGCGGATGGGTCGGCGCTTCCGCAATCTGCTCCCACACCGTCTCCGGCATAGTCTGGTCAAGCCCCGGCAAGATCACCGCGCCCTGCGGCAGCTTGGTGATGGCCGCCAGCAAATCCGCCGTCGCAGGCAGCGAGGCAGTGGAACCGGCCGCGATCACCGGATAAGGCGGCGGCGCGCTTTGCCAGAGCGCAATCTGCCGTGCGACGATATGCTGATGGCGTGTGACTGGATCGACGAGACCGCGCTCGGCCAGAATCTGTGGCCAGACTTCGGTGATAATCTGCAGCAGCACGAGAATCCGCTGCCAGTGCGCCGCCAGTTCAGCCGGAATGATATGCTGCAACGCCGTTACAGGCACTGCCAGCATCTGCATGCCATCGAGCAGTTGCGCGAGCGCATCGGCCAGTTGCCAAGCCCCAGCCGCGGCCAGCTTGGGGTCATAGCGCTGCACCAGTTGCAGCAGCAGAAAGCGCCGCTCCCACGCGTCAATCGCGGGCGGCGCATTCTGCACGGCGAGGCCACCCGCTGCTTCGGCAAAAGCCAGCGCCTCGGCATCCATATCGCCAAGTGGCGCAATTTGTGGCAACAGCATTGCACCGCCACGTGCGGCAAAGGCGGAGCGGAGCGCGCGCACCGCGCGGCGCGTGGGCAGGAACAAGCGATAATCGACGAGCGGGATTTTCTGCTGCTGGCTTTCGCTCAACAGCCCTTCTGCCAGCGCTGTGGTAAAAGCGACCTGCGGCGGAATCGTGAAGATACGCGCCGCGCTCATACCGTCGCCACCTGCCAGCCGAGATTATCGGTGAGCAGTTGGTTAGCGCGCGTTAAATCGTTGGGCGTACCGACATGATAACATGTGCCGTCATGCTGCAGGCCATAGAGTCTGCCTGCCGCTTCGGCGGCATCGAAGAGAATATTGCTGGAAAAACTTTCTGCCGCCACAGCCACGAAAAGTTCGGGCTTGGCGATCATCGCCCCGATATAGACATCCGGTTTCTCCACCACACCGTGGCGGCGTAGCCGACCATCGGACTGCAGCGCAAAATCACCTTTGCTAAAACCGTTCGCCAGCGCCAGCGGCATGGTGAGCAACAACATATCCATCACCACCGGATTCCAGGCAGCGCGCAAAAGCTGCAAAGCGGGCGTAGTCCCGTCCGTCCAGGGCAAATCGGCATTGATAACAAAAAACGGCTCGCTCCCCAGCTGCGGCAAGGCCTGCTTAACGCCACCGCCAGTTTCCAGCGGTTCCGGCTCAACCGAGATCTGCAAGCTGGGTAAATCGCGGCGGACGGCGCAATGCGCAATAATCTGCGCGCCAAGATAACCGGCATTCACGACGATATTGGTGACTCCGGCAACATGTAGCTTGTCGAGCACCAGGTCGAGCATAGTTCGCCCCCCCACCGTGAGTAGCGGTTTTGGCACCGTGGCGGTGAGCGGCAACATCCGCTTGCCATAACCGGCAGCAAGCACCATCGCGCTGTGCAAAGTCTGGCTCATGAGAAATACTGCGGTAAATAAGTGGTGAACCAGCCACGCAACGCAGTGCAATCTGGATGCTGCAGGCTTTGCTGCAGAAAGCTGTAAGTCCGAATGTAGAAATCTGGCTTGGTCATCTTTTTGAGCCGCGCAAAGGTGCGGGCATGGCGCTGCACCGTGAGCAACCGTACGGCAGAGCGGAGCGCGGTCGCGTCAAGCTCCGGCCAAGCCATTAGATAAGCGCTCAGCACCGCATCACGCGTCGCTTCGTCGAGATCACGCCGTACTTGTTCAAGGAGTGAGGCAAGGTCGTATGCTATGGGGCCAATACCCGCCAATTCAAAATCCAGCAATCCCACCACCGTCCCGTCAGGCGGTAAGAGCATCAGATTATCCGGAATAAAATCGCGCAGCAGTAAGGCCTGCGGTAACTGTACAACAGGCTCCAGCGCCCTTTGCCAAACCTCTTGCAAGGCCTGCGCCGCCCCCTTGGCGTCCGCATAAGCAAAATTGTCCATGAGTGGTGTGAGCAAGGCGATGAAGCGCTGTGCATCAAAGCATGGCAAATCCGGCACGCTGTGCGTCAGGCTGGCGCGCTGCACCTGACACAACGCATCGACCGCGCGGCGCAGCAAGGGCAAGGCAGGAGCGCCGCCGTCAAGCAAACGTCCGCAATTCGCATCGCCAAAATCTTCCAGCAGTAATAGACCCTGCGCTTTTTCGACCGCATAAATCTGCGGTGCGCGCGCTCCAAGACTTACAAGAATCTCGGCAACGCGGATGAAGGCCAGAAAATCGGCGTTCGGCTCCGTCTGCATCAGCACGGCACGATAAGGCGGGTCAGCGCGTGTCACGCGGGCATAGCGCCGAGCCGACCAGTCGGCGGGGAAAGGTACGGCAGCGGCAGGAGACCAGCCTTGCTGAGTCAGAAAGTGGTGGACATGTGTCATAGTGTTTTATATAGCCCGTCCGCCTGAAAACCCGAAAATCTTTTCGGCGTGGAACAGCAATATCCCAAAGGCTTAGGCACGATTTCGCCACAAAAGTCTTTCGGGTTTTCGAGTTGACGAAACACAGCCACGGCCAACAATGGCAAAAGCGCTATTCAGCCACACGCCATGCGCCTAGGATAGCGCATGCAAGCCCGTTCAACACCACACCAACCGCAGGCTCCTACCGCGTCGCCCGCCTGTTACCTCAATGACTTCGGCTTGCGTGACGGCTTGGCGCTCTATCACATCGCCGCCGATCCAGAGTTTTTCTATGCCTATCTCAATGAAAGTCGCCAGCCCGCCTGGCTTGGCACACTGCGTTTCATGGGTTTGACCATAAAGGCGCGACTGCGCCGCCCTCGGCATTGGTTCAAAGCTATCCGGCGCTGGCCGAATGGGCAACTGCTCGGCTGTGTCGTTTTGCTCGATATCGGCGTCATAGCGCCACAGGTCGGTGAGATTGCCTATTTCCTGGCGCCAAGCGTGCGCGGAGCGGGCATTGCCACCCAGGCCGCCATCAGCACTGCGCGCTGGGCGCAGCAACAATTCGGCCTACGCGGTCTCTATGCCAGTGTTGACCCCGATAATCCCGCCAGTCTCACGATTTTGACTCGGTTGGGTCTTAGCCCAACTCGCTTTGTTGCAGCGGCGGACAGCCGCTTTACTGACCGCGCCGGGGCGCAACGCCCCTGTTGGATGATGCAGACGACCCCCAAAAGCTTTGCGGCGGCATTGGCCGCCCTGCCGGAAAGCCGTTTTCCGGTGCTGACCGGGCGCAAAAGACCAGCTGTCATGGCCGCCTGAATTGACTAAACTAGCAGCATGACCGAGCTTTCACCCCTTGCCGCCTTACAATGGCAGATTGCTGCCGGTGCGGACGAAGCCGTTGGCATGACACCAGGGCTGCAGCACTGGCCCTCACCCGCTGCCCGTGCCGTGACAGCGCGCCCAACGCCTGCGATTGTCAGAACCGCCGCCGCGGCGCCACCATCCATCGCGACAACCCCGGCTTTTAGCGGCCTCAGCGCCGCACCCCAGGTGCAAGCTGCCGACCTCGACGCTTTGCGCGCCGAGCTAGAGGCCTTCACCGGCTGCCCGCTCAAAGCGACGGCCACCAATCTGGTCTTCAGCGATGGCAACCCAACTGCCCGCATCATGCTGATCGGCGAAGCGCCGGGTGCCGACGAAGACCGGCAAGGCAAACCCTTTGTTGGCGTTAGCGGACAGTTACTTGACCGAATGCTGGCTGCCATCGGCCTCGACCGGACTCAGGTTTTTATTACCAACGTGATTTACTGGCGTCCGCCCGGCAACCGCTCGCCGACCGAAGCCGAGCTCGCGGCCTGCTGGCCCTTTTGCGCCCGCACCATCAGCCTGCTGCAACCGGAACTACTGGTTTTACTCGGTGGTGTCGCGGCCAAGACGGTCTTGCGCACCGCAGAAGGTATTACCCGCCTGCGAGGACGCTGGCAGAACTACCAGCCGGAAACCGCGGATTTGCCACCTATTCCCACCCTTCCAGTCTATCATCCAGCCTATTTATTGCGGCAGCCGCAAGCAAAGCGCCAAGCTTGGCAAGACTTTCTGCAAATAAAACTAAGGTTAACACAGGCTAACGCGCTGAATAAAAAGTGATTTACCGAGTAACCAGTTTCGCAAGCAAATAATCGTCTTGCCAAGTCGTCACGGGTCGGCTACCTCGCATGGCATGCCTCATCTCACGCGAGGCTGGTTGCGTTACGGTGTTGTTTTGGGGTTAACCCTGACCACCTTGCTTTGTTCCCCTTATGGAACAGCTCAGCGCCCAGCCGAAGTCGATTTGCAAATACTACCCGCCGACGTCGCTGTATTAGCGGACGCGCCGGCCTTTGACTTGCAAAGCGTTGGGCTTGACCTGCAGCGGGCGGCGCGAACAACACCAATATTGCGACAGTTTCAACGAGAACTTGTACGCAGCCGCACAAAGGACACATTACAACTTGCCGGGCTGAAGCTACTGAGCCCAGCCGATACCGCCCTTTACCGGCAAGCTTTCGCTGCCGCGGCCAAGGCCGACAAGCCCCGCCTTGAGGTCGCCCTTGGGCAGGTGCGAGACAAGCTGCTCACCCCCTATGTCCAGGCCGCCTACTGGCTCAATCCCAGCGTCACTGTGGCCGCCCCCCTGCTTGCCGACTGGCTGAAGCACAACCGCACCCTGCCGGTGGCCACGCTAATCTATGCCCGCGCGCAGGCGTTGCAACCTGCAGCCACCCTCCCGAAGCCGCAATGCCCCCCGGCATTACATGGCGATCTCGACGAAATGGCCGTATGCTCGGCGCGTTGCCCGCCGTAACGACGGTTGTGGTTCCCACGGCGCCGG